>JAYTIO010000168.1:0-5169 GCA_043731805.1 Pedosphaera sp.
TGACGGCTAAAGCCGGGACTTCAGTCGTGGGCCGTGTCACTCTCACGCCGCGCGCTGCTGGGCGGGCTGCTGGGCGGCCTGTTGCTCGCCGGCGGCCCTGCCCTGGCGGAGCCCGCCCCCACCGAAATTGAGCTCAAGGCCGCCATTCTCGTGAAATTCGCCTCCTACTTCGAGTGGCCGAAAAGCACCTTCACCAACGCCAGCCAACCCATCGTCCTGGGCATCCTCGCTGACGACCCCATCGGCAAGGAGCTCGAAGCCAGCATCCGCGCATTCAAGGTGCCGGGCCGTCCCGTGCAAGCCCGCCGGCTGCTGCGTGTGGAGGAAGCCAAGGGCTGCCACCTCCTCTACCTCAGCCCGACCGACCCCGCGAAGTTGAAACCCCTCCTCGCCGCGCTCCAGGGCCAGCCCATCCTCACCACCGGCGATCACCCGGACTTCCTCAAGCTCGGCGGCGTGCTGCGCCTCTGGCGCAAGGGAGATCACTTCGCCTTCCACATCAACACGAACGCCCTGCACGAGGCGCAGATCACCGCTGACGCACGCCTCCTGAAACTCAGCGACCCGCCCCCCCCACCCTGACCATGCGCCGGTTCGCCCAGCTTTCCCTCCCGCACAAGATCACCGCGCTGGCGCTGGGCGCGAGCTTGCTGGTGCTGGTGGTCGCCAGCTTCATCTTCATCGTCCGGGAACGGATCTCGGCCCGCGAGACCCTCAAACAACTGCTCCTGGTCCGCGTCGCCATCATGAGCGAAAGCCTCGCGGTGGCCCTGGACTTCAACGACCCCCGCCCCGTGCAGGCGGTGCTCGACCTGCTGGACAACGACCCCGGCATGATTGGCGCGGCGGCTTACGACCACCAGGGCAAGCTCCTGGCCAGCTACCACCGCGCGAATGTCCCCGGCTTCACCCCGCCGCCCGCGCCCCCGCCCGGCGCCCGGTTCGAGGGCGAGGTCTTCTACCTCGCGCATCCCGTCAGCTTGCAGGGCCGGGACATCGGCACGCTCTACTTCCAGCGCGATATGCTGGAGCTGCGCGAGCACTTCACCCACACGCTCGTCAACTTCAGCGTCGCCGCGCTCGTCGCCACCGCCTTGGGCTTCCTCGTCTCCGCCGCCCTCCAGCGCATCGTCTCCGAGCCGATCCTCCGCCTCGCGCACACCTCGCACTCCGTGGCCGTCAGCCACGACTTCGCTTTGCGCGCCGTCAAGCGCAGCCCCGACGAGATCGGTCAACTGGTGGACAGCTTCAACGGGATGCTGGCCCAGCTCCAATCCCGCGACGAGGAACTCGCCAAGGCGCGCGACGAACTGGAGGAGCGCGTCATCGAACGCACCCGTCAGCTCACCGAGACGCTGGAGAAGCTCCGGGCGGAGGTCCGCGAGCGCGAGACCGCCCAGCAGGCGTTGCAGCAGGCGCAGGAGAAATACCTCCTCCATGTGGCGCAGACGCCCATGGCGGTGATTGACTGGAACATCCAGTTCGAAGTCGTGAGTTGGAACCCGGCGGCGGAGCGCATCTTCGGCTACCCCGCTGCCGAAGCCATTGGCCGGCGCGGCCCCGATCTGATCGTCCCGCCCGCCGTCCGTCCGCTCGTGGACACGGTGTGGCAGGACCTCCTGCGCCAGCCCGGCGGCGAGCACATCATCAACGAGAATGTCACCCGGGACGGCCGCACCCTCACCTGCGAGTGGTTCAGCACCCCCCTCGTCAGCGCCGACGGCCTAGTCATCGGCGTCTCCTCCTTCTGCGCCGACATCAGCGGCCGGGTGAGCCTGGAGCAGCAGTTGCGGCAATCCCAGAAGATGCAGGCCATCGGCCAGCTCGCCGCCGGCATCGCCCACGACTTCAACAACCTCCTCACCGTCATCAAAGGCAACGCCTCCCTGCTCGAATACAGCCCGCACCTCACCGCTGAGGACCGGGGCTTCATCAAGGAACTCCACGCCGCCAGCGCCCGTGCGGCCACCCTGGTGAGCCAACTCCTCGCCTTCAGCCGCAAGCAAGTCCTCCAGCCCAAGCCGCTGGACTTGAACGAGCTCGTCGCCAGCGACGCCAAAATGCTCACCCGCCTCCTCGGCGAGGCCGTCGTCCTGCGCTGCACCTTTGCCCCGGTGCCCGTCATGGTCCGCGCCGACCGCGGGATGCTCGATCAAATCATCGTCAACCTCGCCGTCAACGCCCGCGACGCGATGCCCGCCCACGGCCAGCTGGATGTGAGCACCGCCCCGGTCACGGTGGACGCCACGCGCCTGGCGCACCACGCCGAGGCCCGCCCCGGCCAGTTCAGTTGCCTGACCGTCACCGACACCGGCTGCGGGATGGACCAAGCCACCTTGGCCCGCATCTTCGAGCCCTTCTTCACCACCAAGGAAGTAGGCAAAGGCACCGGCCTGGGCCTGGCCACCGTCTATGGCATCGTGAAACAGCACGAGGGCTGGATCGAATGCACCAGCGCGCCGGGCCAGGGCACCACCTTCAAGGTCTTCCTCCCGCAGCACACCGCCGGGCCGGCTGTTCCGTCAGCCGCTCCCGAGGTGGAACCGGCGCTGCGCGGGACCGAGACCCTGCTGCTCGTCGAGGACGAAGCCGCCGTGCGCGAACTCAACCGGCGCGCGCTCGCGCGGCTCGGCTACCAGGTCCTGGTGGCCGCCAGCGGCCCCGAGGCGCTGCCCCTCTGGCAGACCCACCAGGCGGACGTGCGTCTGGTGGTCACGGACATGGTGATGCCCGGCGGGATGACCGGGCTGGAGCTGGCCGTGCGCCTGCGGCAAGACCGCCCAGAGCTGCGGGTCATCTACTCCAGCGGCTACAGCCCGGAGTTGTTCGCCGGAAAACTGGAGTTGAAGGAAGGCCTGAACTACCTGGCCAAGCCCTATTCGCTCGCCGCCCTGGGCAAGGCCGTGCGGGCCGCGCTGGATGCGGAGTAGGAGACAGAAGTCAGGAGCCAGGAGTTAGAAAGGCAGCCCTCGCGCACCGGCCGCGCCCCCGCTGATTCCGGTCTTCTGGCTCCTGACTCCTCTTCCTCACATCACCATCCCGCCATCCACCGCGAGCACCTGCCCCGTGATGTGGCGCGCCGCCGGGCTGGCGAGGAAGGCGACGGCATTCGCGATGTCCTCCGGTTGACCGAGCACGCCCAGGGGAATCTGCTTCAAGACCTCCGCCTTCAGCTCGTCCTTGAGCACCGCCGTCATATCCGTCTCGATGAAACCGGGGGCCAGCACGTTCGCCGTGATGCCGCGCGAGGCCAACTCCTTCGCCACCGACTTGGTGAAACCGATGAGGCCCGCCTTGCTCGCCGCGTAGTTCGCCTGCCCGGCATTGCCGATGAGGCCAATGACGCTGGCGACGTTAATGATGCGCCCCGAGCGCTGCTTGAGGAACGAGCGCGTGAAAGCCTTCGTGAAGTTGAACGCGCCCTTGAGGTTCGTGTTGATGACCACGTCCCAGTCCGCCTCGCTCATGCGCATGAGCAAGCCATCGCGCGTGACGCCCGCGTTGTTGACGAGGATGTCCACCTTGCCCGCGTCCGCCAGAATCGCTCCGGCGGCGGCGGTTACCGCCGCGCTGTCCGCCACGTCCACCGCCACCGCCCAAGCGCGGCGGCCCAGCGCGCGCACCTCGGTGGCGACCTTCTCGGAGTTCTCCGCCGTGCGCGACACGCAGACCACGTCCGCGCCCTCGGCAGCGAACTTCAAAGCAATCGCCCGCCCGATGCCGCGCCCCGCACCCGTTACCACCGCGACTTGTCCGTTCAAAGAATTCATAGGGCGGGATTTGTCGGGGCGGGTCGGGGCGAAGTCAATTCGTGAATCCAGTCCGCACCGAGCTGCGGCCGGACCGCCGCGCTCCATCTGTGTTCCGCCCCGAATCTGCGGCCATCCTCGGCCCGGGTTTCAGCGCGACGCGGCGGGCCACCCTGGCCCAGGTGTGCCCTGGCCGACTCGGGGCAGCTCAGTGGGGTCGGGGCAAGGCCCGCTGCCTTTTGGCCAAATCCCGCCCTTCCGCCGCTGGCATTGTCGCTGCATGGTGGCACGCATGAACATGGACCGCTTCACCACCAAGGCGCAGCAGGCGTTGCAGGACGCCCAACGCCTCGCCCACGGCTACAGCCATCAGGAACTCGACGGCGAGCATCTGCTCCTCGCGCTCATCGAGCAGCCGGAGAGCCTCGTGCCGCTCGTGCTACAGAAGCTCGGCGTCGCACTGCCCGCGCTGAAGGCGGACTTGGAGAAGGAGCTGACGCGCCGCCACAAGGTGGAGGGCACCAGCTCCAGTGACGTTTACCTCGGGCAGAACTTGAAGAAGACCCTCGATGCCGCCGAGGCCGAGGCCGGCAAGCTCAAGGACGAGTTCTTCTCCACGGAACACCTACTCCTCGGCCTGCTCGCGGAAGGTGGCGAGTCGCTCAAGAAATTGTTTAAGGCCCACAAGCTCACGCGCGACGCGGTGCTCAAAGCGCTCGTGGACCTGCGCGGCAACCAACGCGTGACCGACCAAACCCCGGAGGACAAATTCCAAACGCTTGAGAAATACGGCAAGGACCTCACCGCCCTCGCGCGGCAGGGGAAGATTGATCCGGTCATCGGGCGCGACGACGAAATCCGCCGCGTGATGCAGGTGCTCACGCGCCGCACCAAGAACAATCCCGTGCTCATCGGTGAGCCGGGCGTGGGCAAGACCGCCATCGTCGAGGGCCTCGCCAAGCGCATCGTGGACGGGGACGTGCCGGAGTCGCTGAAGAACAAACGTGTCGTGGCGATGGACCTGTCGGCGATGGTCGCGGGCGCGAAGTTTCGCGGCGAGTTTGAGGAGCGGCTCAAGGCCTTCCTCAAGGAGGTCACTTCTGCCGAGGGCCGAATCATCCTCTTCATCGACGAGCTGCACACCATCGTCGGCGCGGGCAAGGCCGAGGGTTCCGCCGACGCCGCGAACATGCTCAAGCCCCAACTCGCGCGCGGCGAGTTGCGCTGCGTCGGCGCGACCACGCTCGACGAGTATCGCAAGCACATCGAGAAAGACCCCGCGCTGGAGCGGCGCTTCCAGCCGGTGTTCGTGGCCGAGCCGAGCGTCGAGAACACCATCGCGATTCTGCGCGGGCTGAAGGAGCGCTACGAAGTTCACCACGGCGTGCGCATCCAGGACACGGCGCTCGTGGCCGCGGCG
>JAYTIO010000169.1:0-1549 GCA_043731805.1 Pedosphaera sp.
CACGATGCGCAGTTGCAGTTCCCCGCTCATCGCGGGCGAGCTTATCTTCGGCTCGTGCGGGAGCGGCGGCGGCGGCAACTACGTCACCGTGGTCAAGGCCGGTGACGCCGCGCAAGGCCGCCCGGCCGCGCTGGCTTACCAGATGAAGAAGTCCGCGCCCTACGTCCCGACGGGCGTCGTGGTCGGCGACCTGGCCTGGCTTTGGAGCGATGCCGGGGTGTTGACCTGCCTGCACGCGCCCAGTGGCGACATCCGTTTCCAGGAACGCGTGGGCGGCAACTTCTTCGGCTCGCCGGTGTGGGTGGCGGGTCGGCTTTTCTGTGTCTCAACGGCGGGCGAACTGGTCGTGGCTGAGGCGGCTGAGACGTTCAAGGTGCTGCACCGCTACGCGCTCAAGGAGCTGTGCCACTCCACGCCCGCGATCGCGCTGGGCCGGATGTTCATCCACACGGAGAACCAGCTCGTGAGCCTCGGTGGGGTGCCGTAAGCGGTCGCGAAGCGCCTTGACCGCAATCCTCCGCCCGGACAGAACAACGGGCGTGCCGATTTATCTCTACGTTCTGATTCCACTCGCTGGCTTCCTCGTCACGGGGTGCATCTTGGCGGCCTTCCAGCCCGCCGAGTTCCGCGTCACCCGCACCACTACGCTCGCCGCCCCGGCGGCGGCGGCGTTCGCTCAGGTGAACGACTTCCACCACTGGGCAGCCTGGTCCCCGTGGGCCCAGCTCGACCCTAAGATGACCGCCACCCACAGCGGCGCCCCCGCTGGGGTCGGGGCCATTTACGAATGGACCGGCAACGCGAAGGTCGGCACCGGCCGCATGACCCTCTTGGAGAGCCGCGCCCCCGAGTGGGTGCGTATCAAGCTCGAGTTCCTCAAGCCCTTCGCCGCCACGAACACCGCCGAGTTCACCTTCCAAGCCGAGGGCAACCAGACCCGCGTGACCTGGAGCATGGTCGGCCACAACAACTTCATGCTCCGCGCTGTCGGCCTGTTCATGAGCATGGATAAGATGGTCGGTGGCGACTTCGCGAAAGGCCTCGCTCAGTTGAAGTCCGTCGTGGAGCAGGCAAACGGCTAGTGCTCCCAGCGTCCGAGAATCCAGTTGCAACGTCGGCTTCCCCATCCAATCTGAACCGGACTGCGCGCCAGCTTTGCGCGCTCCCCTATGGACCTGGTCGGACAAATCAAACAGTTGGCTAACAAATGCTTGGCCCGCCTCACTGGCGAGGCCGCAGTGGTCATCACGCCGGAGGAGCAGGCCTTGCGCGGGGCCGTCAATAGTGCCGAGCCCACGCTCGGTCCCGACCATCCCGATACGCAGGCACGCCTCAGCGAACTGGCGGGCCACCTCCGGCAGACCGGCAGCCTCGCCGAGGCCGCCGACCTCTTCAACCGCGTCCTCGAAGCCCGCGAGCGCACCCTCCCACCCGACCATCCTGACATTCTCACCACACTGCATGACCTGGGCTCGCTGCTCGCTGACCAAGGCTACATGGACGAGGCCGACGCCCTCCTACGCCGCGCGGCGGAAGGCCGCGAACGCAC
>JAYTIO010000170.1:0-10263 GCA_043731805.1 Pedosphaera sp.
GTGCGGCGGCGCTGCTCGGGCGGGAGGAAGCGTTGGAAGAGGTCGCGGATGAGGGCGTTGGTGGAGCCTGAAACCGCTGGCAATACGTGCTCCAGGAACACACGAGAAGACTCAGCCGACGCGAATGCCAGGGCGTCACTGCTGTCGGAATGAGGAAAGGCGATGAATGCCCATACTGTGTCGTTAGTAAGCTTGTTCCAGACATTGCCTGGATAAAACCATCTTGCCACCAGTTGTGCCGGTGTGCTTTTCCGTTTGGGTTGTGGCAAAGGAAAACTTGTGGGGGCGAGACTCACAATCCAGCTCTTCACCAACTGCACACCCGCCTCATCCACCGTCCGCGAACCGATGGCCGGCATATGCCCCGCACCTTCCGTCGCGATGCGCCAGAGCAGCGCGGAGCTGTAGGGCTTGCCGGGGGCGATGATGCGCGCGTCGGTCAGGCCGAAGTCGCCGCGCGTGGGCTTCACGTCGAGGGCGCGCAGGTCGGCGAGCTTCTTGTCGGCGTTCAAATGCACGGCCACGCCGCCACCCGCGCCGTTGCGATGGCACGCGGCGCAGTTGACGTGCAGCCACGAGCGGGCGCGGTCTTCGAGTGGCTGCTTGGCGTCGTAGGGATTGACGAGCCGGGCCTGGCTGGTCGGTGCGTTCGTCGAGTGCATCAGGCCGAGTTGCTCCAAGCGACGGAACTCGCCGTCCGACGCAGTGGCGTTGAGCTGGAGCCAGTTGAAACCCACCGTCTCGCCGGACCACGCGTTGTGGCAGCGGAGGCATTCCGCGCGGCTGTGGAAGCGCCACGGGATTTCGCGGCGACCTCCGGGCGAGTTCCCATCGGTCACCGTGAACTGGTCGTTCGCGCCTTCGCTGGCCACGAGGTCGGCGTCCGTTTGCGCGGCGTTCCAGCGGTAGGAGTAAGGGTTCCAGGTCTGCCCGTCGAAGTGCAGCAGTTGCGTTTCGATGCGGCGGGCACTGGCGGAATCACCCTGCTTCAAGTCCAGCGTGAGCGTGCGGGCGAAGACGGTGTTCGTCGGGAAGAACCACATCTTGCCGGAGATGATCTGCCGCGCGTTCGTCGTGGCGATGAAGCCGTCGCCGGGAATCGCGAGGTGATGCTTCGCCACCGCGCCGTCGTTCCACATCGGCGCGATGGGCGTGTAAGGCTCGACGCCCAGCGCGGGCGTGAGCGGCGCGAGGGAGGCGAAGACGCCGGCCTCACTAAGCTTGCGCGGGAAGGCGAGGTTCGCGGGCGGCGCGGGGTTCGGCGCGAAGCGGTAGAGACCGCCGTTGTAGTCGAGGATGAGCAACTCGCCGTCGCGGTCGGTCGCGAAGCAGACGGGCTTGAGCGTGGTCTTGCACAGCTCGTCGTTGGAGATGAGCTGGCCGTTCTTGTGGCGCAACGCCCAGAACTTGCCCGTCTCCCAGTCGCCGAAGATGTAAGCGCCCTTGAGCTTGGGGAACTTCTTCCCGTGATAGACTTGGCCACCAGTGACGCTCGCGCCCTCGCTGTGCGGGATGGAAACGACCGGCGGCAGGATGGGGCCGGGGCCGGGCTTCACGTCCTTGCGGACGTGGGTGTTGGGGCCTTCGGTGATGGGCCAGCCGTAGTTGCCGCCGCGCACGACGCGATAGACCATCTCCCACTGCTCGAAGCCCACGTCGCCGACCCAGAGGTCGCCGGTCGCGCGGTCGAAGCTCATGCGGAAGGGATTGCGCAAGCCGAAGGCCCAGACCTCGGGCCGTGCGCCGGGAGTTTTGAGAAAGGGATTGTCCTTGGGCACGGCATAGTGGTTCGTGCCCTCGGTGCGGTTCACGTCAATGCGGATGACGGAGGCAAGGAGGTCGCTGATGTCCTGACCCGTGCTGTAAGGCATGTCGGGCGGGTCGGGATTCGCGGCATCGCCCGTGGAGAAGTAGAGGAACCCGTCCGGGCCAAAGGCGAGCGTGCAGCCGTTGTGCCCGCCCGCGCGCCAACGGATGAGGACGCGCTCGCTGGTCGGCTCAATGACCGGCGGGTTCAGCGAGCTGAACGTGAAGCGCGAAATGACTGCGCCATCGGGATAGTTGCCCCACTGATTGTAGTTGATGAAGACGAACCGGTTCTTCGCGAAGTCCGGGTGGAAGGTGAAGCCGAGGATGCCGTTGGTGGTCGAGTGCTGCACGCGCCAATCGAGGACCAACTCGCGCTCCGTTGAGTCGGGCGTCGCCCGGAAGGCCCAGACGCGGGCGTTCTGATCCGCCACCACCCAGCGGTCGGTGCCGGGCAACGGCGCGAAGTCCACGGGGTTCTCGAACTTGATGCCGGGGAAGACGCGCTCGACGGCGAGGGGCGAGGGCGGGTTCGGCGAGCCGGTCAGGCGCGAAGTGGTCCACGGCGTGCGTGGGGCGGCGGGAAGCTTCGCCGTGAAGGCTAGGAGCAGGAAGAGAACGCCGGAGCGGAAGCGGAGGGAGGCAGGGGGGCCGCGCATAAGTGTGCGGCAGTTGTAAGGACAGGCCGGGCGCGTGGCGAGCGGTTTGCGTCGGGCTTACGGGTAGTTCAGGCCGCCTGCCATGCGAAGCGAATCAGGATCGTTCACTGGGACAGCGATTCCACCGCCGGCAGTGAAAGGGTTGACCGTGCTGCTGGTCCGGTAGGTCGGGTGGGTGAGGTCGTTGTATTGTTTGTTCAGGGCAATAAAGCCCCCTTTCCAGACCCAGTTCTCGACGTGACCGTCGCCAAAGGAAATCGCGGCTCCGTTGTTATGGCGAGCCCCGGGAGGATTCCAAGACGTCCAAGTCCCGCCCTGCAACGTGGTCAAGGGGTGGATGCCCGCCGCGCCGTTATCAATGCTCACGGCGTTCTCTTCGAGGAAGATGATCACATCCGAGGGCTTGAGTAGGTCGGTGAGCCGCTTGGCCCCGGCCGGCACCACATTGCAGTTGATGCCCACTGACATGGCGTAACTACGGTGGTGGGGCAGCCCGGGGAGCGGGCTCGTCGCGAGGGTCTTGGCCCGAGTGCTGGGGCAGACGTAGATCTTCTCGGTGTTGTGGTAGGGGAAGAGGATGCCGTTCCGGATTTCGCTGGTGTAGTTCGCGTTGCCGTATTGCACGTTGCCTTGAATCCACGAGTTGGTCCCGGCGGACGTGGCGGTCGGGCCATTGTCGTTGGCGGGCAGCTTATCCTCGTAGTCGCCGCCGTAGACCAAAATGGCGAGCTCGAGCTGCTTGAGTCCGTTGAGGCATTGCGTCCCCAGCGCCTTCTCCTTGGCCTTGCTCAAGGCGGGCAACAGCATCCCGGCCAGGATCGCGATGATGGCGATGACCACGAGCAGTTCGATGAGGGTGAAGCCGGCTCGGGAGGGCGAGCCGGCGGCGGGGCGGATTGCTTTCATGTCGGGCTTAGTTGAACTGCGGCTCAAGATACTTATCCGGCGAACCCGCGCACTTGTCAATTCGCCGTCCCGCCGCCCATCATCCGCGCGTCATGCAAACTGCCCGCCGCCACTTCGCCAGTGACAACTACGCCGGCATCTGCCCGGAGGCTTGGCAGGCCCTCGCCGCCGCCAACACCGGCCACGCGCCCGGCTACGGTGACGATCCCTGGACCGCCGAGGCCGCCGACCTGCTGCGCGAGACCTTCGAGATGGAGTGCGAGGTGTTCTTCGTCTTCAACGGCACGGCGGCGAACTCCCTCTCGCTCGCATCGCTCGGCCAGTCCTACCACAGCGTCCTCTGCCACGAGACCGCGCACGTGGAGACGGACGAGTGCGGCGCACCGGAGTTTTTCAGCAACGGGATGAAGGTGCTCACGCTGCCCGGCGCGGACGGGAAGATTGACCCCGCCGGCATCGAGCGGCTCGTGAAGAAACGCTCCGACGTGCATTACCCCAAGCCTCGTGCCGTGAGCGTCACGCAAGCCACCGAGCTGGGCACGGTCTATTCCCCGACGGAGCTGAAGGCCATCTGGGCCAAGACCAAGCAGCTCGGCCTCAAGCTCCACATGGACGGCGCGCGCTTCGCCAACGCCGTCGCGTCGCTCGGCTGCAAGCCGCGCGAGGTGACGTGGGAGGCGGGCGTGGACGTGCTGTGCTTCGGCGGCACGAAGAACGGCTCGCCCGTCGGTGACGCCGTCGTCTTCTTCAATCGCGAGCTGGCGCACGAGTTCGACTACCGCTGCAAGCAGTCCGGCCAGCTCGCCTCGAAGATGCGTTTCCTCTCCGCCCCGTGGGTCGGAATGCTCAAGGACGGCGCGTGGCTGCGGAACGCCGCGCAGGCGAACGCGATGGCCGCGCTGCTCCACGACGAGCTCGTGAAGCTACCCGAGTTGCGCCTCATGTTCCCGCGCCAGGCCAACGCGGTCTTCATCGAGATGCCGCCGTGGCTGATCCTTGCGCTGCGGGCGGCGGGCTGGAAGTTCTACACGTTCATCGGCCAGGGCGGCTGCCGCCTCATGTGCGCGTGGGACACGACGGAGACCGACGTGCGCGCCTTCGTGGCCGATGTGAAACGCCTGCTCGTCGAAGCGCCCAGGGACATCCCCGTCGGCGCGACGAATCACCGGAAGCTGTGAGCTGCTGGCCTCACGCAAAGGCCGCGAAGGACGCAACGAAGACAGAGCCGGAAACCCTTGCGCCCTTTGCGCCCTTTGCGTCCTTGGCGTGAGGCAATTTCCTTTTCCACGGACAGCCCTTGTCCCACCGCCGCCCGCAGACTGGCGGCGTGAAAAACATCATCTCCATCTGGAGCCACCGCCTCGAAGCCGTGGCCAGTTTCGGCCAAGCCACCCTGCACCGCCACCGCGACGGCCGCTACGAACTGCACGGCGGTTCGCCCACCGACCGCGCAGACGCGTTGGAATGGGCCTCGCTCTTCCAGCACGACGCGGTCTTTTCGCACCGGCCCGACCGCACGCGCTCGGCCCTTCCCGCGCCTTCGACGCGCTGGTAGGCTCGCCCCGTGCCGCGCGACGACCTGTTTGCCACTGCCGAGACGACTCCCGCTTCCGCGACGCCGTCGGAGTCGCCGGACGTGGACACCGCCTCCGCGATGCCGCTCGCCGCGCGCATGAGGCCGCGCAACCTCGACGAGTATTGCGGCCAGCAACACATCCTCGCACCGGGGATGCTCCTGCGCCGGGCCATCGAAGCGGACCGGCTGCAATCGCTCATCTTCTACGGCCCGCCGGGCACGGGAAAAACCTCGCTCGCACAAATCATCGCGCGGCAGACGAAGTGCAAGTTCGAGCGCCTCAGCGGCGTCGAGTCAAACGTCGCGGACATGAGGCGCGTGCTCGGAGGCGCGACCAACCGACTCGAAAACACCGGCCAGACCACCATTCTGTTCATTGACGAAATCCACCGCTTCAACAAGTCGCAGCAGGACGTGCTGCTGCCTGATGTGGAGAGCGGCGTCATCCGGCTCATCGGCGCGACCACGCACAACCCGTTCTTCTTCGTCAACTCGCCGCTCGTTTCGCGCTCGCAAATTTTCGAGCTGAAGCCGCTTTCCGAGGATGACTTGTTCGACCTCATCGCCCGCGCGCTCATGGATGCCGAGCGCGGCATCGGCTACCTGAAAATCAAAATCGCGAAGGAAGCCGCGCGGCACCTCGCCCGCGTTTCGGACGGCGATGCGCGCAAGGCGCTCAACTCGCTGGAAATCGCCGCGCTCACCACCGCGCCGGAATCCGACGGCACCATCCGCATCACGATGGAAGTCGCCGAGCAGTGCATCCAGAAGAAGGCCATCGTCTACGACGGCGATGGCGACGCGCACTACGACACCATCAGCGCGTTCATCAAGTCCATGCGCGGCAGCGACCCCGACGCGACGCTCTACTGGCTCGCGAAGATGATTCACGCCGGCGAAGACCCGCGCTTCATCTCGCGCCGCATCCTCATCTGCGCCGCCGAAGACGTGGGCCTCGCGGACCCGATGGCGCTCGTGCTCGCGCAAGCGGCGCATCAGGTCGCCGAGTTCATCGGCTGGCCCGAGGCGCGCATTCCCATCGCCGAGGCCGCGATCTACATCGCCACGGCCAACAAGAGCAACAGCGCCTACAAGGCCATTGACGCCGCGCTCGAAGACGTGCGCTCCGGTCGCACGCTGCCCGTGCCGGAGCATTTGCGCGACGCGAGCTACAAGGGCGCGAAACGCCTCGGTCACGGCGCGGGCTACCAGTATGCCCACGACGGCGAAGGCCACTTCGTCCCACAAAACTACCTCACCGAGATGCGCCGCTACTACGAGCCAACCGAGCAAGGCGTGGAGAAGAAAATCAAGGAGCGCGTGGAGAAGTGGCGGGCGCTGGCGGCGGAGGCGAAGGTGAAGTAGGCAGGGCGGGTGGTGGGCTGCGCGGGGCCGGCTCCGACGGGTTGAACCAAGGCCTTTCCACTCGACCCTGCCCGCACTGCTGTCTAGCCTGCGCGCCTTTCTGGAAGCCATGTTGCACCTCAAGCTCCAAGCCAGTCTCCAAGCCGCCGTCCGCGCCGTCCTCCCGGACGCGGACACCACCGCCATCCTCGTGCGCCCCTGCCCGGACGCGCGCCACGGGGATTACCAATCCAACGCCCTGCTCCCGCTCGCCAAGCAGCGCCAGCTCAACCCCCGCCAGCTCGCCGAGCAGGTAAAGGCGCAGCTCGACGTGGCCGAACTCTGCGACGCGGTGGACATCGCGGGGCCGGGCTTCTTGAACTTTCGTGTGCGGCCCGCTGCGTTCGCCGCCGTGCTCGAGTCGGCGGCCCGTGGGGAGCACCTGTTCTTCGCGAAAGCCAATACCCCGCGCACCGTGGTCATTGACTTCAGCTCGCCGAACGTCGCCAAGCCCATGCACGTCGGCCACATCCGGTCCACGGGAATTGGCGATGCGCTTCAGCGGGTTTTCCGCCTGCTCGGGCACCGAGTCATCACGGACAACCACATCGGCGACTGGGGCACGCAGTTCGGCAAGTTGCTCCTCGGCTGGAAACAAATCCTCGACCGCGACGCGCTCGCTCGCGACGCCATCGCCGAGCTGGAACGGCTCTACAAAGTCATCAACGCGGAGTGCGACACGACGCCCGCGCGGCTGGAGGAGGCGAAGCAGGAGCTCGTGAAACTCCAGGCTGGCGACGCCGAGAACATCGCCGTCTGGCAGGAGATGATCCGTGTGTCGCAAGCGCAGTTCGACGCGATCTACGGGCGGCTCGGGGTGAAGTTCGACCACGCGCTGGGTGAGAGCTTTTACAACCCACAGCTCGGACCGGTGGTGGACGACCTGCTCGCGCGCGGCCTCGCCCGCGAGAGCGAGGGTGCGGTGGGGGTGTTCAGCGATGGCTCACTGCCGCCGAAACAAGACCCCTTCCTCGTGAACCGCGACGGCGAATGGATTCCCGACCCCGCGCTCGTGCGCAAGAGCGACGGTGGCTTCAACTACATGACCACCGACCTCGCCACGGTGGATTACCGGCTCAAGACCTGGTCGCCGGACGAGATTATCTACGTGGTGGATGACCGGCAGGCCCCGCACTTCCGCAAGTTGTTCCTCACCTTCGCGCGCTGGCAGCCCGAGGCCGCGGCGAAGGTGAAGCTCGTTCACGTCGGCTTCGGGAAGATTCTCGGCGAGGACGGCAAGCCCTTCAAAACCCGCAGCGGCGACACGGTGAAGCTCGGTGACTTGCTGGATGAGGCGGAGGAGCGCGCGCTGAAGGTCGTGACCGAGAAGAACCCGGACTTGTCCGAAGTCGAGCGGAGGAAAATCGCCCGCGTGGTCGGCCTGGGCGCGGTGAAATACGCAGACCTGCTGCCGAACCGGGCGAGTGATTACCAGTTCGTGTGGGAGAAGATGCTGGCGCTGCAAGGCAACACCGCGCCGTATCTGCTGTATGCCTACACGCGGCTGCGGAGCATCCGCCGCAAGGCCGAGGAGCTTCCGGCGGTCAGCGGTCAGCGGTCACTCTCAATGCGCCGGATGAGCTCGCGCTGGCGAAGCAGTTGCTGAACTTCGGCCTGGTGCTGGAAGCCGTCGCGGAGGAATACCGGCCGAACTTCCTCTGCAATTACCTCTACGAGCTGGCCGGACACTTCGCGCGCTTCTACGAGAGCTGCCCGGTGCTCAAGGCCGAGGGCGACGAACGCGCCACGCGCCTGCTGCTCTGCGAGCTGACGGGCCGCGTGCTAAAGCAGGGCTTGGAAGCGCTCGGCATCGAGACCACGGAGCAGATGTAATCTGCAGTGGGCGGCGAAGAAGTGCTTCAGCCGGGCGTCCAGCCTGCCGATTTCCTTTACAGCAGAGCGCTACCGACTTAAAAAACCAGCGTGGATCAGGCACCTCAGGAAGTTGGCTACAAAATCTGGGCCGTGGACGATGTCGTCTATGGCCCGGTGGACTTGCTTACGCTGGTGGACTGGGTGAAGGACGAGCGGGTGCTGGCCGATACCTGGGTCTTCGCCTGCCACGAGAACAAGTGGAACCCGGCCGGCCAGATGAAGGAGCTGCGGTCGGTTTTCATCGCTGTCCAACCCGGCGGGCCCGCCGTCGCCCCTGCCCCGCTCATCGCCGGCATCCGGCCCGGCGCGCTGCGGCGGGTGAAAATCCTGTGCGAGATGAACGACCAGCAGTTGGGCCGTTTCGCGCAGTTCATGGAGGTGGAGAATGCCCGGCAGTTCCACACCATCGTGACGCAGGGTGAAACGGGCGACGCGATGTATCTGATCCTCGAAGGCGAGTTGCGCGTCCGGCAGATGATTGGCGGGAAGGAAACCGTCCTGGTCACGCTGCTGGCCGGTGAATTCTTCGGCGACATCTCGCTCTTCGACCACGGCCCGCGCTCGGCGGATGTGGTGGCCAACAACAACTCCGTGCTCCTGAAAGTCTCCGCCACCAACTTCCAACGCCTCGTGCAGGACGCCCCGGAGCTGGCCACCCCCTTCCTCGTCGCCGTCTGCAAGACGCTCACCGCCCGCATCCGCGCGGACAACAAGCGCCTGCGCGATTCCATCAACATCGGGCGCGCCTCCCGCTGACCTCCGGCGGGTGAATCTGCCGCCCGTCCCTCCCGTCAACCGCCGCAGTCAGTTCAATCCATAATCCAGCCAACACCATGAAACGTCTCCGCCTCGCCTTCAGCCTCGTCACCTTCACCACTGCCATCGTCGTCCACGCCGACGAGGTCAAGCTCACCCACGTCCACCTCTGCTGCGGCTCCTGCGTCAAAGGCGTCGAGAAGGTCGTCGCCAAAGTCAAAGGCGTGACCGCCACCGCCGACCAAGCCAGCAGCACCGTCACCATTTCCTCCAGCAACAAGGCCGCGCTCCAGCAGACCGTGGATGCCCTCGTCACCGCCGGCTACTACGGCAAGTCCAGTGACAGCTCCATCAAAGTCGCCGCCAACACCGGCGCGCAGGAGGGCAAGGTCCAGTCCCTCAAAGTCGAGGGCGTCCATCTGTGCTGCGGCAAGTGCGTGACCGCCGTGCAGGGTGCCCTGGCCAAGGTGCCCGGCGTGAAAGCCAACACCGCTGAAAAGAACGCGCCGACCTTCGTCGTCACCGGCGACTTCAGTGCCAAGGCCGTCTTCGACGCGCTGAACGAGGCCGGCCTGACCGGCAAGGTAGCGAAGTAATCCGCCGTTCTCCCTTCCCCGGCCCGCGAGCTGTCTCGCGGGCCTTTTTGTTTCGCCTCGTGATGGAAGCGAGCAAATCAAAACTTTGCGGAATGAGATTCGGTGGAATGCGGGGACCGCGACGCGCTCCGGCTCCCTCTCCCTTCCTCGGATGAGGGGAGAGGGCTGGGGTGAGGGGTTACGTGCGTCGGCGTTGGCGGCCCCACCCCTCATCCGGCCTGCGGCCACCTTCTCCCCTCCTCCGAGGAGGGGAGAAGGCGAGCGCCGGGGTGTCCGGCTTGCCTTCTACCGACTCGCATTGGGAAATGGTATCAGCCCGCGCTCCCGAGCGGCGCACCAACCTTCCCCGGCCCTGCTTCTCGGCGCCCTCGGCGCCCTTTCGCGGCCAATTCCCCCGGCCCTACTTCACCACTTCCAGTCCCGGAAGCGCTGCTTTGAGCTTGGCGATGGCGGCTTCGGTGACTTTGTTGCCGCTGACTTCCAAGCGCTTCAGCCGGCTCAGGCTAGCGAAGACTTCCAAGCTGGCGTCGGTGATTTGCGTGCCGGGCACGAGCAGGACTTCGAGGTTCTTCAAGCGCGCGAGGTGCTGCGCGCCTTCGTCCTTGATGGGGCCGTAAACCCGGAGCACGCGCAGGCTCTGAATCTCGCTGGCGTGGCGCACGCCCTCGGCGGACGCCTGCCCGTC
>JAYTIO010000171.1:0-2506 GCA_043731805.1 Pedosphaera sp.
GGACGTGAAATAGGTGCGCCCGCCGGGCAGGCGCTCGGCGCGGTCGAGCGCGTCGAAGACGGCGCGGCGCGCGTCGGGCGTCCAGCCGTCGCGGGCGTAGCGGAGGTAGAACGGGTAGAGCAGCAAGTCCTCGCTCGCGGTCGCGGCGCGCAGCAGCGGGACGGTCTTGGCGATGACCTGCGGCGAGCGCAGATAGACCAGCAGCTCGACGAGCATCTGGTTCACGCGCGGGCTGGCGTTGGGATACTGCGGCTCAAGCCAGTTCAAACTGGCTTGGCGCTGGGCTTCATTCGGTGCGCTGAAGCGAATGAAACTCAGGGAAATCAACCGAAGGGTGGTGATTAACTGAGCCTCGGTGAAGGTGGGATAAACTGCGTTGGTCCTCGTAAGCATCAGCATGATGCGGAGGGCGTGCTGTGAGCGGTCGCCGATAATATCCGGTCTGCTGATGTGGGCGAGGTGTGCGAACCATGCAGGTTCGGAGACGTGAAAGCGCTCTGTGAGCAAGCCAGAATTGGAAACGTCGAACACCAACTCATGCGGTATGGCACGATGCCGGTTCTCCGGAGGGTCTTCTGCATAGAATCTCTCAAGCTGCCGCTGGAGAACCATTCGCACGGTGTGCTTCATCCAAGGCGAGTTCTCTCCCAACGCATCAACAAGTAGTTTCGGCAGTTCCTTTGGTTCCTTTGTATCGTGCTTGTATGTCTCCCAACTCATCAGCGGCATTCGCTCCAACGCTTGGCGTCGCTTGATGGCTTCGGGAATTGGCGTCGTTACGGCAGCCGTTAGTTTCCCAACGCCCACCGCCGTCACCCGATACAACCCCGACTGCGTCCCGCGTCCGCCCGTCGTGAACCACATCGCCCCATCCGGCCCGATGCACGCGTCGGTCACGTTCAGCGGGCGGCCACCGACGAAGAGTTCGCTCGTGCCGGTGTAGCTCGCGCCTTGCGGCGTCATGTGCACCGCGAGGATGCGCCCGTAGGCCCAGTCGCAGATGTAAAACGCCTTTTGATACTTCGCCGGGAACTTCGCGCCGTGACCGAAGGTGACGGCGGTGGGCGACGCGAGGCCGATGTCCACCACGCTCGGCAACGTGTCGGGATACCACGCGGGCCAGCGCCCGGTGCCGTGCCGCCAGCCGTAGTCCGCGCCGGGCACGATGTGCAGCACGCGGTTGGGCATATACCACGGGCAGCCCACGTCCCACTCCATGTCGGCATCGAAGGTGAAGAGATCACCGTGCTCGTTGAAGGCGACATCGAGCGGGTTGCGCAGGCCGCCGGCCCAGAGCTGCACCTCGCTGCCGTCGGGCTTCATGCGCAGGATGTGGCCGGCGGGCAGCAGCACGTCGCCATCGAACATGCCCGCGTCCCACGGGCAGGGGATGAGGCGGTCATGAGCGAAGTTTTTCAGCGGCGAGTTGGTGGAAAGGTTCTTGGGCAGGTGGACGTTGTTGCCGTGCGCAATCCAAAGCCAGCCGTCGGGGCCGAGCTTCAAGTGATTGCGCCCGTGGCCGACGCCGCCCTCGGTCTTGAGCAGCTCGGTGGTCTCGTCGAACTGGCCGGTGCCCTTCGTGTCGCGCAGGCGGACGAGGGTCTTGGAGTTGTTCGCGTTCGCGTAGAGCGCGCCGTGGGCGTAGAGCAGGCCCCGGCATTCGAGGAGCGTGTCGTTGAGGACTTCGACCTTCGAGACGACGGCGGAGTCGAGCGACAGGCGGAGCAACCCCTTCTTCTCCCGCGCCAGCGTGAGCCGGCCCTGCGGATCGAAGGCCAGCGCAATCCAGGAGCCTTCCTCCGGCAGCGCGCTGCGCACCAGCTCGGCCTTGAAGCCCGGCGGCAGCGTGAATGTGGCGGGGTCGGTGGCTTGCGCTGCGCCCGAGGCGAGTTTCCAACTGTTGTAGGCGTCGAAGGCTTTGCCGGGGTCGAAGGGATTGTTCGCACGCTGGTCAGCACGACCACGACTCACGGCGGCCGGCCACTTCGGAGGCGTGCCGAGCGTGAGCCACTGCGGGTCCGTGAGCGTCGAGGTGCTCCAAGTGGCATCCGAGGTCAGCCAGCTCTGGTGGGCGAGGTCGGCGTTGAGTTCGAGCAGCACGGCGAGCGCGGCGGTGTTCGTGGGGCTCAGCACGTAGCAGGCGAGGTGGTTGGTCACGCCAGGCTTGAGGCGACCGCTGAGGTCCAGCCCGGTGGCCTTGGCGGCTCCGAGAACTTCGCCGATGCGCTGGCCGTTGAGATAGACTTCCCCATTGCCTTCCGCAGCGACGAGGAGGACGGACTTGAGCAATCGCGGCGGCACGAGGAAGTCCCGGCGGAAGAACACCGGCTGGTTCGTGCGCGCGCCGGCGACGGAAATCCACTCCGGCACCGGCGCGCGGTTGACGACTTGCGCGAAGGCGAACGGTGCAAAAGCGCAGCCGACCAGCACGGCCAGCAACAGATGGAGGATGGGCTTCACGCCGACAGTAAATCCGCGCGTGCGCGCGGCGTCAACGCGCGGAAGG
>JAYTIO010000172.1:0-11065 GCA_043731805.1 Pedosphaera sp.
GCGCCGCGATGTCGGTGGCGACGAGCACTTCGTATTTGCCCTTGCGGAAGCCTTCGAGCGCCTGCTCGCGTTCGGCCTGCGTGCGGTTGGAGTGGAGGACGGCGACGGCGTGATTGGCGGCCTTGAGCGTGTGCGCGACGCGGTCGGCCCCGTGCTTGGTGCGGCAGAAGATGATGACGGACTCGTAGTTGACCCGCTTGAGCAGCTCCAGCAACAGGTCGGTCTTCTGCGTGTCGCTCACCTGATAGAGGACGTGCTTGACGGTCTCGGCGGGGGAACGGCGCGCGCCGATTTCGATCGTCTCCGGGTTCTTCATCGCCCACTGGATGAGCGTCTCAATCGCCGGCGGGATGGTGGCGGAGAAGAGCATCGTCTGGCGCTCATTGGGGCACTTCTGGAGGATGCGCTTCACGTCGGGGAGAAAGCCCATGTCCAGCATCCGGTCGGCTTCGTCGAGCACGAGATGCTCGATCTGGCCGAGGTTGCAGTTGCCCTGCTCCATGTGGTCGAGCAAGCGACCGGGCGTCGCCACGATGACATCCACGCCGGTCTTGAGCGCGTCGAGCTGCTTCTGGTAGCCCACGCCGCCGTAGATGACGGCGACGGTCAGGTCGGTGAACCGCGCGTGGTCGCGAAACGCCGTCTCCACCTGCGAGGCCAGCTCGCGCGTTGGCTCCAGGACGATGGCGCGCGTGGCGCGCTTGTGGCTCTGGAGGCGCGTGAGGATGGGCAGGGCGAAGGCAGCGGTCTTGCCGGTGCCCGTCTGGGCGCTGCCGATGAGGTCGCGGCCTTCGAGCACGAGCGGGATGGCGCGGAGCTGGATGGGCGTGGGCTCTTTGTAGCCCATCGCCTTCACGCCTTCCACCACACCCGGAGACAAACCTAATTTTTCAAACGGCATGAACGGAGAGTGCCGGATGCCGCGCAGGAAGGAAAGGACGAGGTTCTGCCGCGACCCATGGGCAAAGACAGCGGGAAAAAGATTCCTTGCCTCATCGCCGAACGTCTGGTTAATTGCAATCGATTTGCAACTGACTCGGCATCAACACCGCTGCTCGCCCACGCGCTTCCTCGTCGTGCTGGCGGTGGCGTGCGCGTTGGTGACGGTGGGCCTCCTCGCCGTCAGCCCCCAGGCCCACGCGTGCCTGCACGCGCACCACAGCGCGCCGGACCACGACTGCGTCATCAAGCACCTCGCCGACGGCAAGCTCCTGCTGCCAGTGCTGGACACGCCGCTGCCGGCGGCGGTCTGGGGCGAGTCGTTGTCGCCCGCTGTGCCGGCTGCTATTTTCGTCCCGCCAGTTTCTCACCGGCTCCCCGCTGGTCGCGCTCCGCCGACGGTCTGACCCAACCCACCCGTAGTTCAGTCGGTTAGTTGGTCAGTGTCAGTCCCGTCGGAAAAACCCTGTCGCGTGCAGTCAACGCGACGCCAATTCGGAGCCATTAAAATGAACTTTACCAAACTTGTGGGCCTGTCTTCCGCCCTTGCCGTGAGCGCGATGTCCCTTGTGGCGCAGGAAGCAAATCCAGTTGAACTCAAAAAACAGCTCGAAGAACTCCTCCGCGCCCAGAAGCAGCAGGCGGAGCAAATCGAGTCGCTCAAGAAGCAAATCGAAGTCCTCAAAGGCCAGCCGGCCATCCCCGGTGCCAAGGTCGCCACGCCCGACCTCAAAATCGAGGAGCTTGAACGCCGCGTGAGCGAACTCACCAGCGAGCGCATCACCAAACCGTGGCGGCCCGGCGACCCCATCGGTCTCGTCCGCGCCGGCCAGAGCTACCTGAACATGTCGCTCGACGGCTTGTTCACCGCAGGCAGTTCCACGGCGCGCGATATTGGCGCGTTGCAGCCGGGGGGACACGACCCCGTCCAGCGCGGTTTCACGATCCAGAACGTCGAAGCCGTGTTCGAGGGCATGGTGGACCCGTATTTCCGGGGGCAGGCGAACATCGTTTATCAGTTGGATGCCGCCGGTTCGTCGCGCTTTGAACTCGAGGAGGCGTATCTGGAGACGATCTCGCTGCCGGGCAACCTGCAGCTCAAGGCCGGCCAGTTCTTCACCGAGTTCGGCCGGCTGAACCCATCGCATCCGCATACGTGGTCGTTCGTGGATCAGCCGCTCATCAGCGGCCGCATGTTCGGCGCGGACGGCATGAGAAATCCCGGCGCGCGGCTCTCCTGGCTGCTGCCCACGCCCTTCTACTCCGAGCTGTCCTTCACGATGCAGAACGGCCAGGGCGAGACGGCGGAAAGCTTTCGCAGCGCACACGGCGGCGCGGTTTTCCTCGGCCGCCCGCACACGACGCGCAACGCCTCCGCCCTGCGCGACTTCATCTTCACGCCGCGCTGGCAGGCCTCGTGGGAACTCACGGACGCGCAAACACTGCTCGTGGGCGCCTCCGCCGCGCTCGGCGCGAACGCCACTGGCTCCGACACCGAGACGCAAATCTACGGCGCGGACCTCACCTGGAAATGGAAGCCCGCGAATCACACCAAGGGTTTCCCGTTCGTCGTGTGGCAGACCGAAGCCATGCTCCGCAAATACCAGGCCGCCGCCTACAACAACGCCGCCGATGATGCGAATGCCAGCGGCGTGGTGGGCGATGCCTTTGGCGAGGCGAACGTCTTCGGCGACGGTTCCATCCGTTTCGTGCCGCGCGAGACGCTGACTGATTACGGCTTCTACACGCAACTCACCTACGGCTTCCGGCCCGGATGGGTGGCTGGCGCACGCTGGGACTACGTCACCAGCGACCGCGCGCAATACGAGAACCTCTTCGGCATTGATGCAGGGCGCGACACCCGCTGGCGGCTCTCGCCCAACCTCACCTGGTATCCCACCGAGTTCTCCAAAATCCGGCTGCAATACAATTACGACGACCGGAAAAACATCGGCATAGACCACTCGATCTGGCTCCAGTTCGAGTTCCTGCTCGGCACGCACGCCGCGCACAAGTTCTAAACCAGTTCCCAGCTTCAATCCGCAAAGATCATGAAAAATTTCTTCTCTCTCATCGCAGCCCTCGCGCTGCTCACCAACGCAGCGCACGCCAAGCTCAACGTCGTCGCCACGCTGCCGGACTACGCCTCGCTCGCCGAGGACATCGGCGGCGACAAGGTCAAGGTCACCAGCCTCGCCAAGGGCACTGAGGACCCGCACTTCGTGGACGCCAAGCCCAGCTTCATCCGCGTGCTCAACCAGGCCGACGTGCTCCTCGAGGGCGGCGCGGAACTCGAAGTCGGCTGGCTCCCGCCGCTCGTGCAGAATGCGCGCAACCCGCGCATCCTCTCCGACGCGCCGGGCCACATCGTGCTCGCGCGCGGGCTTAAACTCCTCGACGTGCCCACGACGCTCGACCGCTCGCAGGGCGACGTTCACGCCGCCGGCAACCCGCACTACAGCCTCGACCCCGCCAACCTCAAGCCGATGGCCGCGACCATCGCCGAGGCTTTCAGCCGGCTCGACCCCGCCAACCAGTCCGTCTATCAGGCCAACCTCCGCGCGTTCAGCGAGCGGCTGGACCAGAAGCTGGCCGAGTGGGCTAGGCTCGCCGCGCCTTTGCGCGGTGTGAAAGTCATCACCTACCACAAGTCCTTCGAGTATCTCGCGGCCCGCTACGGCTTCGAAATATTCGCCCAAATCGAGCCGAAGCCCGGCCTCGAACCGACCCCCACGCACATCAACGCGCTCATCCCAAAGGCCAAGGCCGCCGGCGTGAAGCTCGTGATGATGGAGCCGAACCGTGCCCAAAAGACGCCGCAGTTCGTGGCCGACTCCATCGGTGCCAAGCTGGTGGTCTGCCCCGGACTCGTCGGCGGCTCCCCCGAAGCGAAGACGTGTTGCGACCTCATTGACTGCAACCTGCGCGCGCTGCTCAAGGCGCTGTAGTGATGAAGGCACCCGTGCCCCCCAACGCGCGAAACCATTCCCCAGGCTAAACCGCGCCTGGACTTGGCGGGCTGTTAGTTGCCCGCCCCTGCGAAGGAAACCGGTGGCTGCCGGTTATGACTTTTCCGGCAGCCACCCTTCCCCGCCCAACGTGGAACTCCTCATGTGGAACCACCCTTCACCGCCTGACCGCCGTGGCGCAGAGCTTTGTCTCGCAGCCCGGAACGCAGGGGTGCCGCACGGCTTAATCTTTCTCCGTGGCTGGCACGCACCGTCCCTGCGCTCCGTCCTTGCTTTGCTCTGCGCCACTGCCGTCCGGCGAACAACCTGGGACAACAGCCGCAAACCCGAAACCATGAACGCCAAACTCCTCACGCCACTCCTCGCCGCCGTCCTCGCCCTGTCGGCGTGCAAGGACAAGCACGACGGCCACGACCACGCCAAATCCGGCGACGCCAAAAAAGAGCCCGCCCACAAACACGAGCACACTCCCCCGCACGGCGGCGCGCCCGTCGTGCTGGGCGAGGAGGAATTTCACCTTGAGTTCGTCCGCGAAGCTGCCGCCGGCAAGCTCCAGCTCTACGTGCTCGACGGCCACCTGGACAAATTCGTCCGCATCGCTGTGCCCGCCATTGAAGTCACCGCCACCATCGGAGGCGTGCCGCAAACACTCGCCTTCCAGCCCGTCGCCAATCCCGCCACCGGCGAGCAGGCCGGCGACACCTCGCTCTTCGAGGCACAGGCCGACTGGCTCAAGACCCCTACGAACTTCGACGCCGTGGTGAAGCTCGTGGACGCAAAGGGCAAGGCGTTCAAGGACGTGAAGTTCAACTTCCCCAAAGGCAACGAGGCCGAGGCCGCCCTGCCCGCGAAAAAGTGAATCCGATACAACGAAATGAACCCCAAGACTCTTTACCGCCCCGTCGCTGACCGACTTGGCATCGCCGCCTCTGGTGTTTGCGCCGTCCATTGCGCGCTGGCACCGCTCGCGCTCGCGTTTTTGCCCGGCGGGCTGGCCCGCGTGTTTTCCAGCCCACTCGTGCATCACGGGCTGGCGGTGTTCGTGGCTGTCAGCAGCCTGCTGGCCTTTGTGCCTGGGTGGCTCAAGCACGGGGAGAGCCGCATCTGGGGCTGGGCCTTGTCCGGTCTGGCCTGTGTCCTGGCCGCGCGCTTCGAGGCGGAAGGTTCGGCGGAAATCGTCCTGACCTTCCTCGGCAGCGTGCTGCTCATCATCGCCCATCGGTTAAACCACTCGTTGAGCTACTGGTGTGGCAAGGATTGAACCCGTCGTGAACACTTCCGCATCCAACCCCGGTCTCGCGGCGTGCGATTGCAACTGCTCGCTGACGATGCGGCCTGTGGAGCGGGCGCTGCTGGACGCCGGGGATTACCGCGCGCGCTTCGAGTGGGCCGCGCAACGCTGTGCGCACGCCGGCCTCCAACTCACCGAGGCACGTCGGGCCGTGCTCGAATTCCTGTGCGCCCGTTCCGCGCCGGTCGTGGTCGAGGCGATGGTGGGCGAACTGGCGTCGTCGTCGCGCGGCCATTTCGTCACCTTTTACCGGGCCGTGCAGCGCTTCGAGGCGGCGGGCCTAGTGCGCCGGATTTCCGTGGCGGGCCACCGGGCCGTGCGGCTCGCGTGGGCGGCGGCGGACTGTCTGGTCTGCCGGCAGTGCGGACGCGCCGCCGCCGTTGCCGACCTCGCCGCACTCCATGAGCTGGAGCAACGCATCGCCGCGCGCACCGGCTATCGCATTCAGTATCACTGGCTGGAGTTCGCTGGCACCTGCCACCGCTGCCAGCGGGTCAACGCTATCTTGCCTTTATGAACCACGGAGCCACTTCGCCCCTGATCAGCCATCGGTGGCTGCATCGCCTAGACCGCGCCGGGTCCGTCCTCTCGACGGTCTGCGCGGTGCATTGCCGGTGCTGGCCAGCGGCGTCCTCGCCAGCCGTGCGTTCGAGCGGACGATGTGTCTGAGCATGGTGGCGCTCGCGTCGCTCTGCCTGTGGCGGGGCTGCCGCGTTCATGGCCGCTGGCCGTTGCTGGGCCTGCTGGCCGCCGGGGCGGTGACCACGCTGACCGTGCAGTGGTTCGCACCGCCTGTGTGTTGCGCCCAAGAGCGGGCCAACTGGACCGAGGCAGGCCTGATGTGTGCGGGTGGCCTGGCCATCGCGGCAGCCCATCTCCTGAACCTCCGTTACACCCGCCGATGCGCCTGCTGCGCGCCGAAAAACCGCCGGGAATCGCCATGAACATCAACCTGCTTGGCACTGCGGGCGACGCCGCCCCCGACCTGGAGAAGCTCAAGGCCATCAAGGAGTGGGTGCGGGCGCTGTTCCGGCTGGATGACACCGCCCTCGTGCTCGTCAACGAACTTGCCTGCGACGACCCCGACTGCCCCGACATTGAAACCAACATCGTCGTCTCCCTCGCGCCGAAGGAATACCTCACCTTCTCGATTCCCAAGCGCGCGGCCGATGTGAGCCATGCCGACGTGATTCGCGAACTTTCCCAGCCCAGACCGCACTGACGATAAACCAACAAACACAACCTTGAGCACCACCAACCCCCGCATCCCCGTCACCATCCTCACCGACTTCCTCGGCGCGGGGAAAACCACGCTGTTGAACCACATCCTCACCGCGCAGCAAGGCAAGCGCATCGCCGTCATCGAGAATGAATTTGGCGAAATCGGGATAGACAACGACCTCGTCATCAATGCCGAGGAGGAGGTCTTCGAGATGAACAACGGCTGCATCTGCTGCACCGTGCGCGGCGATCTCATCCGCATTCTCGGCAACCTGATGAAGCGCCGGGACAAGTTCGACTACATCCTCGTCGAGACCACCGGCATGGCCGACCCCGGACCCGTGGCGCAGACGTTCTTCGTGGACGACGAGGTCAAGGCGCAGTTCCGCCTCGACGGCATCGTGACGGTGGTGGACACGCGGCACATTGCCCAGCACCTCGGCGACAGCAGCGAGTGCCAGGAGCAGGTCGCCTTCGCGGACGTGATGCTGCTCAACAAGACCGACCTCGTCACGGCGGCGGAGCTGAAGGAGCTGGAAGAGAAGCTCCGCTCCATGAACGCCGTCGCGCGCTACCACCACACCCAGCAATCCAGCCTGCCGGTGGAGCAGGTCGTGGACATCCGCGCGTTCGACCTCGATGCCAAGCTGGCCGTGGACGATGACTTCCTCCGCGAGGAAATGCCCTTCGAGTGGAGCGGCGAATACACGCTCCAGCCCGGCAGCTACGACCTCGCGTTCCAGCCCGGGCCGGACCCGGAGATGGGCTTGGTGGCACTCAAGCTGGCCGCGTCCACCGAGGCTGCCCGCACCGCCGCGCGATTGGAGGCGCTCAAGCTGTTCAGCACGCCGGGCGTGACGGTGGCGGAGGGCGGGCAGTTCCCGCCCCGCTGGGCGCTGCACAAGCTGGTCTTCGGCGACGGTGGTGGCACGTTCCACCTGCACACCGCCGAGGCGGGCAGCTACCTGCTCTGCACGCAGCACCGGCCCGAAGAATTCGCCATGGTCATGCGGCGCGAGGGGGGGCTGGTCGAGCCGGTGCTGGCCGTGGAACACGCCCCGCCGGCACCAAGCCCGTCATGCTCACCACGCACCGGGGAGCGGTGACGGCCACGCAGTTCCAGCGCACCGGCTCGCTCCTCGCCACGGGCAGCGCGACGGGCGAGGTCTTCCTCTGGCACCTCGGCCATCCCGATGCGCCCGTGGGCCGCCACGCGCTGGGCCGCCAGGCCGTGACGGCGCCCGCGTGGGGACCGGATGATAAAACCCTGGCGGTTGCGGGCGCGGACGGCTTGCTGACGATGCTGAACGTGACGAAAGAATGACTTTGGCCAGGCGACCGGCCCCCCATGTCCGCCCTTGGTGGGGCGGGCTGCTAGCAAAACAAAAACAACAAAACAAAAAGACAACATGAAGAAACAACTGACCCTCACGCTCGCCGTGGTCGGGTTGCTCGCCGCCGCCAGCGTCTTCGCTGCGGAGAAGGAGCAAACCCTCACCGGCAAGGGCCTGTGTGCCAAGTGCGAACTGGGCGAGACGCCCAAGTGCCAGAATGCCCTGCAAGTAAAGGGCAAGGACGGCAAGACCACGACCTACTACCTGGAGGAAAACACCGTGAGCAAGGCGTTCCATAGCAAGGTCTGCAAAGCCCCCGTGGAGAACGTCACGGCCACCGGCACGGTCAAGACCGAGGCCGGCAAGCAGGTGCTCACCGCCTCCAAGGTCGCGGCGAAGTAAGCCCCTCCCAACCGGGGTGCAGCCCGTGCGCTGCACCCCGCCCTTGACATGTCATTGCCACGAAAAGTTTCGGTCCGCCACGCAGGCCCCACCTTGGTGCTGTTGTTGGCCTTGCAGTTAGTCGGCTGGCACGGCCACGCCTCCGAGCGTGGCCTGCCGGCAACTGGCGGCCACATCGTGCACGACGAGCGTGTGCTGGAGGAATTGCGGGCTGCCGGGGTCAAGATGATGGCTGGCGGGAACTACGTCTCGATGACCAATCTGGTCGCGCAATTGGGGCGGAAGCGGTGCCGGCTGAACTTGCCCCGCCCCGCCGCCCCGCCGGCTTCCCCCGCTTTGTTTGAGCGCCTCCGCCCCGGCGTGCTCGTGGTCGCGTCTCTCTACAAGTGTGATTCGTGCGAGGACTGGCACGTCACGGCGGCGGCCGGCTTTGTCCTCACGGCGGCGGGCGCGTTCACCACCTGTTACCACGTCGTGGACCAGCCGAAACACGCCGTCATGGTGGTGATGACGGGCGATGGCCGCATCAGCCGGGTGCGTGAAGTGCTGGCGGCGGACGAGGCGCGCGACGTGGCCATCTTGCAGCTCGACGGCGTTGGCTTCACGCCGCTGCCCTTGTCCTCGCACGCGCCGGTCGGCTCGCGCGTGTTCGTGATGGGGCATCCCGAGGAGCAGTTCTACACCCTCACCGAGGGCATCGTCTCGCGCTACTTCACCGGGCAGAAGGAAACCGGCGACGCGATGATGATGGGCATCACGGCAGACTTTGGCCGCGGCTCCAGCGGCTGCCCCGTGTTCAACGAACGCGGCGAAGTGGTCGCGCTGGCGGACAACGTCGTGACCAGCGACCGCAAGACCGGCGCGAAGATGGTCTTCAAGAATGCCCGACCCGTGCAGGCGGTGCTCGACCTGATTACCAAACCATAGGCCCACACCACCCCTTCACCGCACCAAACGCCCATTACCCTCGTCCTTACCCTAGCTGCAAGCCCTCGTCCTCAACCCAACCATGAAACCCAAACTCCTCACTGCCATCCTCGCCCTCGTGCTCGCCTCCAACATCGCGGTGGCGATGGCCGCCGAGCCGCTCCGCGTCTGCGCCAGCACCACGGACCTCGACAGCCTCGCCCGCATCATCGGCGGCGCGCGCGTGCAGACTTATTGCTTCAGCAAGGGCACCGAAGACCCGCACGAAATCGAAATCAAACCCAGCTTCGCCAAGGAGTTGAACCGCGCCGACCTCTACCTGCAAGTCGGCCAGGGCATCGAGAACGCGTGGCTCGAAAAGCTCATGCGCTCCGTGAGCGGCGACGCGGTGAAGCCCGGCCAGAAAGGCAACTTGAACCTGGGCCGCAACGTCCGTCCGCTCGAAGGCGAGGCCGGCAAGAACGCCCCCAACAGCTTCCACGAGGACGGCAACCCGCACTACTTCCTCGACCCTATCGAGGGCTTGCGCGCCGCGCGTGAAATCCGCGACAAGCTCGCCGAGCTGCGCCCGGAGTGGAAGGCCGAGTTCATCGCGAACCACGACAAGTTCCGCCAGCGCCTCGCCGTCGCGCTCGTTGGCGAGGAATGCGCGAAGAAGGACGATGTGGAGAAGCTCGCGCTCGAATTCGAGAAGTTGAAGGACGCGGCGGCGGTGAAGGAGTTCCTCGCGCATCACAAGGTTGCCGGCTGGCTTGGCGCGTTTGGTGCCCATCGCGGGCGGTTTATCGTCGGGGACCATGACCTCTGGTATTTCTTCGCGCGCCGCTTCGGCCTCGAAGTCCTCGGCTACCTCGAACCCAGCCCCGGCATGCCACCCACGACCAAGCATGTGCAGGAACTCGTCACCAAGATGAAGGCGAAGCAGGTGCGCGTCATCCTCACCGCGCCCTACTTCGAGCAGCGCTTCATCGAGTTCGCGGTGAAGCAGTCCGGCGCGGCGGCGGTGCGCATGGCGCACCAAACCGGCGGCCGCCCGGCCACCGATGATTACTTCGCCATGCTCAAACACAACGCCGACCAACTCCTCGCCGCGCTGAAAGCGAAGTGACATCGCTGTATGAGTTCCCGCCTCGACAACCTGGTCGCTGCCTCGGCAACAACAGGCGACACGCCCGCCTCCCCGCCGCCTTCCGTCGAGGAGAAGCCCGTCCTCAGAGCCGAGCAGGTCACGCTCGCGGCCGTCGCGTGGTGCTCTCCGACGTGAACCTTGCCGTCCGGCGTGGCGAGTTCTGGGCGCTGCTCGGTCCCAACGGGGAGGGCAAGAGCACGCTCATCAAGGCGCTGCTCGGCGCAGTGAAGCCCACGCGCGGAAAGATTTTTCTCCGCGCCGACTTCCAACGCCGCACCCGTCTCGCGCTCGTGCCGCAGGAGTGCGAGGTGAATCCCAGCGTGCCCACCACCATCCGCGAGTTCGTCCTTGGCGGCCTGGTCGGCATCACGCTCGACCGTGCCCAGTGCAACGCCCGCCTCAAGGCCGTGCTTGACCTCATGGGCATTGCGCACCTGCGCGAGCGCAGCCTGTGGACGCTCTCGGGTGGCCAGCGCCAGCGCACACTCGTTGCTCGCGCGCTCATCCGCGACCCGCTCCTGCTCATCGTGGACGAGCCGACCGCCGGCCTCGACCTCGCGGCGTCGGCGAGCCTGCTGGACGCCATCACCAGCCTGAGCCGTGACAAGGGCATCACCATCGTCTTCGTCACGCACGACCTGAGCATCGCTGCGAAACAGGCCACGCACGCCGCGCTCTTTCGCGGCGGCAAGCTCACCGCCGGCCCGCTGAAGGAAGTCTTCACGCCCGCTAACCTGAGCCGGACCTTCGGCGTGCTCGTCGGCGTCCACCACGACGACCACGGCTGCGTGCATGTCGCGGTCGAGCACGCGCATGAGGCGAACGCTTCCTCCCATCCCCAGCCATGATTTCC
>JAYTIO010000173.1:0-19615 GCA_043731805.1 Pedosphaera sp.
GCCGCTGCCGGTCGGGCCGGGGATGTCAATCTGGGCGGCGCGGGCGGGCGGCAGGGCCAGCAGCAACAGGGCGAGGGCGGTGAGGAGGGCTTTCATGGAGTTAAGAGTTAAGAATTAAGAGTTAAGAATTGGGGACGGCGGCCTAGGTGACGTTGACGGTGCTCACGGCGCTGGCCGGGCCGTCGCCCCGGGAGTTGGCGGCGCTTGGGTCAGTATTCCTCGGTCATCTGCTCGCCGCCGTGCGCGGGGTTGGGGGATAAGTTTCTGCCCACGCGGGTCCACCACGAAATCCAGCACTTCCAAGGGCACCTGGCCCAGGAGGTTGGGCACGTTCTCGGGGACTTCGATGACTTCAAACACTTCTCCCCGGCCCATCAATTCCAAACGGACGGCCTCATACTTGTAACGAATGGCATCCCCGTGGGTAGTGCGGGAGCGGACGGTGTCCGTGCGGTCCAGCCCCAGCTTCTTGATGACGCTAGGCTTCAGATAGAGACGGGTCGCGCCCGTGTCCACGAGCGCTTCGACTTCCAGCGTGCGCGGGGCCGCTTTGCGCGCACCGGCGGCGGCCAGGAAGGAATCCTTTAAGTTCGTGAGCTTGATTTTGACGATGACTTTGCCCATGGGCTGACGGTGCTGAGTCTCGGTCTTGGTGGCAAGTGCGAAAGCCATTACGGCTCCCGCCTTACGCGACGTTGATGATGGTCACGGCGCTGGGCGGGCCGTCGCCCCGGGAGTTGTGGGCGATGACTTTGAAATGATACGCGCCGGGGGGCAGGCCGGTGGCGCGGTAGTGCTGCACGATCACGTCGCTGGCCACTTTCACAAAGGCAGGCTGGCCGGGGCCTTGGCGGTAAATATCGAAGCTCGTGCCGTGCAGGGCGGTGTAGTCAAACTCCGCCTCGCCGGTGCTGGGGCTGGCGGGGTTGGTGATGACGCTCTGGCCGGGCGGCTGGGTGGAGGGGGCGGTGGGGATGGCGTCAATGACTTCGCGGTTGGCGGTGCCTTCGGGGTATTGCGCGCGGCCTTGGACCAAGGCGTTGGTGGTGAAGTCTGCGAGTCCGCTCACAAAGGTGTGGATGGCGCCTTCGGTGACTTGTAAGGCGGATTCCGCAGCGGCCTTTGCAGCGAGGGTGCCGACGATGGCGGGCGGGCCGACGGTGCCTTCAATGGCGGTGATGTAGGTGTCGAAGGTGGCGCGGTCCATGGTGTCCCAAGCGCGGAAGGGCGTGGCGGAGCCGGGGGGGTTGGGGAGTTGCGCCCAGAGGGTGGAGGTGGCCTTGGTGCGGGTGAGGGTGGCGGCTCCGGTCTGGTCGGCGATGGGGAGGGAGTTGATGGCGGAAAGGCTGCCGGGGTCCGCCCGGAAGCGGCTTTTCATAATGGGGTAAACTTGGACGCAGAGTTCATGCGCTTGGGTGATGTCCTCATCGAATTCGCCGCGCGCCAACTGGAAGGCGGTCTCGGCGTTTTGGAAGTTGGAGCGCGGGTTGCCTGGCCCCTCGGCCCTGGCAATCATCGCCTCGACTTGCGCCGGGGTCTTATCATCAGGCCGGTAGGAGAAGATGGCATCCATCGCCGCCTTGATGTAGCGCAGGCGCAACAGCTCGAAATTGAAGTCGTCAAACATAGGCGTGGGGGGCGATGGGTTGGTTTTTGCGGCTGACTTACCGGCGCGCCCTGGGTCGTTGGAGTCCGTTTTTAGGGCTAGGACGCATCGTGTAGCAAAAACGCGCGCGGCGTCAAGCGGAAACTCACCCGAGCTTGGTTCTCCGCTGTTTCCAGTGGAAGCAGAGCAAGGCTTGGCGCGCTTCCCGGCCCCAGCAGGGTCAGTGAGGGTAGCCGGTGGGAGGCCTCGACTGGAGGGTGAGGCGCACCCACCGGTCAGCCGGTTGATCATAACCGCACCCCAGCGGGGCGCATGGACGACTCGTGGGCGGGGACTGGCTCATGCGCCCCGCCGGGGACGCCGGGCGCTCGGGGCCTGCACCGGTGGGTGCGCTCCGCCGACGGGGCTTGGCACCGGTTACCCTCAGGCGCGCCTCCAGCGCGCTCGCGTAAGCATCAAAAGCAGCCGGACGGGTCGGTAGCGGTGGGGTTGAGAGTGATACTTGTGTTTGTGAAGTGGGTGGAGGCGGTTTTTTTGGTGGTATGGCAGGAGTTGTGGTGGTTTTACCTGCTGTGCGATGGTGTTTATTGGGTTGGAAGGTGCGTTGATTGGCTTTCATGGGAGGTTTATCGGCTGCTCCGGCTAGTTGATTGGGTTTTGTAGTGCCTTGATTGGGTTTGCGGTCGCGTTTATCTGCTTGGCCATCGCGTCCATTATATCAATGCAGTTGGAAACCGGTCGTGGCTTGTTCGGTGACGCATCAACGCAGCGCTTTGAGTGCTTGGCAGACCACAACTTCGCATGGACGCAACGAGAAAGCGGCTGGACGTGCTGGAAGGGGTGATGGAGGTGCTGCCCTGACGTATCAACCGGCCTCAGTGACGGGAAGAGACAGTTACCAAGCACCGCTAGCTCGCTCGGCGGAGGGTCCGGTGAGAAAATCCGGTCCAGCCGGCGCATCGGACCGGACTTCGAGGAGCAGGGTGAGGACTGCCCGGCGCGGCACGCCGGGCTTGGGCACCTTGGCCCGGCCGGCGAGGAGTTGCTGGAAGAAGCGCCAGCGTGAGCCGTTGTGGTCGGCCTGGAGGTCGGGCCAGAACCGCTCAAATGAGCCGGCGTCATGAACCGTGAGCACCGAGCCGCCGAAGGTGTGCGCCAGCGCGGCTGGTAGCTCCTGGAAGGTGGGCGCGGGCAGCAGCACCACGGGTTGCTGGCGTGCCCGGGCTGCTGCCGGGTCAGGGCAGCTACCTGCGAGCAGCAGTGAGGTGGGCTCCTCACCGGCCAGCGCCCACAGCTCGTCCTGAACGGCGCGCAACGCGGCCATGAGCACCTGGCGAGCGAGCGGGGCGGTGGAGCCGGGCGGGGCGAGGACCAGCGTATTCAACTCCGCCGACAGCGGCGCGGCCGCCCCGGCTACCAGTTGAGCCGCCGGCCCCAGCGCCGCTGAGAGCACTTGGAGCGCGCGGGCCGTGCCTGTTGGCGCTGGAACCGCAAGCTTGGCCTGCAAGCTACGGACTACGTCTGCGAGCGGCGACGGCAGCGAGCGGCAGAGCATCGCGCGTCCTCGGTCGCGACCTTTCCGCAGCGCCTCCCAGGTTGGCAGCGCCAAGCGCTGAATTACGCTGGCAGCCCCCCGCGATTGCTCAAGGCTTCGGCGGGGCGATGGGCCGGGTGTCGCCAATCGTGCCCCGGGCATTGCCCTTCAGGTTGATCAACTGCAGCGTCTCCCCCGCCGCCGGATCCAGCGCCCGCTTTTCGCGCACGATCAGTTCGTCGGGATTCTGGCTCAAGCGCACGCTGGGGATGTCGCGCTGCGGGATCAACTCATAGCGGTCCAGCAAACTGAGCTCCACCGGCGGGCTGAAGTAAGTGGCTACGTCGGCCAGCTTGGCGGGGGTCTGGCCTGCGGTCGCTTGGCCATACTTTTGCAAGGCGTTGCCGAGTTGATCAATGAACCGCTCCTTGGCTGCGTTGCGTAACTGCCCGAAAGCCTTGCGTGTCTCGTCCTCAGTCTCCCAGCGGTGGCCCAAAGCGACCTTGCGCCAGTCCTCGTCCTTGAGGAATTGCAGTTCGGGAATCCAGTTGGTCGGCGCCTGATTCAGCTTTTGCCACAGCTCCTGCGCCCGCAACGTGACCAGCCGATCCACCTCCAAGCTCGTCGGCCCGACCGCCGGCGACAACCCGCCGCCACGGGTCACTGGGGCGACGCGAGGCGTGCCCGCTCGGAGCGCTTGCAGTTCCTGGGCCGCCTGCCGCAGCGGGGCCACTTCGCCGCGCAGCCGCAGCAGCTCGCCCTGCTCGCTGGCCCCGCGTTGGAGCTCCTCCTTCGCCTGCTGCAAGTCGGTGCGCAAGCGCTGCCGTTCCTGCTGGAGGGTTTCCACCTGCTCCGCCAACGGTTTTTCCTGCTCCCGTAGGCGGAGGTTTTCCCCGCGCAGTTCCGCCACCTGTCGGTGCTGCAAGCAGGCGGCGCCAATGGCCAACGCGATGACACTCGTGCCGAGTATTTTTTGGACTGTGGTCATGATCGGTCTTCGCTAGGCGGCAGCGTGTGTTGTTCGCAGCCGGAGCCTGCTGGCTCGGGGTCGGGCAAACGCAGCAGCGTGCAGATAGCCGATCCCTCGCCTGTTTACAACTCGGGCGGAGCTTTCAGCCACGCGCCGAACGGCGACTGCCGCCCACAGTCCGGACAGCCCGGCGCGGGAAACTGCTCCGCGCAGTGCGGACACACGGCGCCGGTGACGAAGGTGTCGAAGGCTTGCCGGCACTTGCCGCATTGCCAGAACGCTCCCTGGGGCGGCGCGGCGTGACACACCGGGCACGCGAACCCCGTGTGGCGCGGAAGCTGGAGCACGCGAGCCAGCGCTTGCGCGGAGCGGAAGCCGCGCCAGCAGCCCAGCGCGATGAACACCGTGAGAAGGCCCAGCCACGGCGACTGCGACCCAACCGCCACGGCGAGCAAGCCCGCCGCCCCGACCAGGCCCAGCCCACTGGCGACCCGCAGGCTGCGCGTGCGCCCGCAGACGAACCACAGGAGCGAGCGAAGAATCTGCCCGCCATCCAGCGGATAGATGGGCAGCAGGTTGAAGCCGAGCAGGAACACATTGATAAACCACACCGCCCGCAGGCATTCGATGACATCCGGTGAGCCGCCGGCTTTCGCCAGGGCGATGAAGCCGCCCAGAACCGGGACGAGCACGACGTTGACGAGCGGCCCGGCGGCGATGCTCCAGAGCGTTGCGCCCGGACGAGGGGGTGGATTCACGTAGGCCACACCACCCAGCGGCCAGAGGACGATCAGGTCGGCCTGACCACCCACTTGCCGGCAGGCCAGCGCATGGCCGAACTCGTGCAGCATCACGATGCCAAACAAGGTCAGATACTCCACCGCGTTCCAGATGGGCGAAGTGTAGTCGCCCTTGCGGCTGGTGATCTGATACGCCGCGACGAGGAACCAGGACCAGTGGAGATAGAGGTCAATCCCCGCGAGTCGGAACAAATGAAAGGAGCCTTGCCGGGTGGGCGTCACGGGCGGAACCATTACCAGAGTCGGCGGCCTTCACCAAGGGAATGCGGTCCAGGCAATGGCCCGGCATCCGGGGCAGCAGGCGGACCCCGAGAACGTGTTCGACGAACTCCAGCCCCAGTGGGGGCTCAATGGATTCTGCTGAGGCCAACGTCACGCCGTGGCGTTGGCGGCCACTGCGCCGCTGTGAAAACCGATCTGCTGGCCGTCCCCATTCCACCCCAAATCGTCCACCCACCAGCATGAAAACTTAACCTCCAACCGCGGGATCCAAGGTCCATTCTCCGTGCGTAGCTGGGATGCCCCAGAGCCATGCCCGCTCCCGCTCGCCCCGAACTCCCCTCGAATTCATCCCCGCGTGCGCCGCGTCAGGTTCTCTGCCAGCCTTCAATCATGAGCCGCACACAGCAGACCGCTTCCGTCAGCCGCCGCGCCGCGCTCCAGCGCTCCGCCCTCGGCTTCGGCTGGCTCGCCGCATCATCCCTACTGGCGGAGCCAATCGGCAATCGGCAATCGGCAATCGGCAATTCCCCATCCCCTGCCGCCGCGAAGCCCCCGGCTTCGCCGGCCCGCGCCAAGCGCGTCATCTTCCTCTTCATGAAGGGCGGCCCCTCCCACCTCGACACCTTTGACCCCAAGCCCCTCCTCGACCGCGACGATGGCAAGCCCTTCCCCGGCGCAAAACCCCGCGTGCAGTTCGCGCCCACGGCCGAGCTCCTCAAGTCCCCGTGGAAGTTCCAAAACCACGGCCAGTCCGGCCTCCCCGTCAGCGAGCTTTTCCCGCACGTCGCGCAGTGCATTGACGACCTCTGCATCCTCCGCTCCTGCCACGGCACGAACGCCGCGCATGGCGGCGCGCTCCTCAAGCTCCACACCGGCAGCGACAACTTCGTCCGCCCCAGCATGGGCGCGTGGGTCAACTACGGCCTCGGCTCGGAGAACCAAAACCTCCCCGGCTTCATGACCATCTGCCCCACGCTCGCGCACGGCGGCGTGAACAACTGGGGCGCGGCCTTCCTCCCCGCGTGGACGCAGGGCACGCCCATCGGCAACGCCGCCGTTTCTTCCGACAAGGCGCTCGTCCGCCACATCGCCCCGCGCCTCGCGCCCGGCGAGCAGCGGCAACAGCTCGACCTCCTCGCCGCGATGAACCGCGACCACCTCGCGCAGACCGGCCCGAACCAAGCCCTCGAAGGCCGCCTCAACTCCTTCGAGCTGGCCTTCCGCATGCAGATGGCCATGCCCGAAGCCCAGGACCTCTCGCGCGAGACCGAGGCGACCAAGCACCTCTACGGCCTCGATGACAAGGTCACCGAGAACTTCGGTCGCCAATGCCTCATGGCCCGCCGCTTCGCCGAGCGCGGCGTGCGCTTCATCCAGGTCACGCACAGCGATGGCGACGTGCAATGGGACCAGCACGGCAACCTCCGCAAGGGTCACACGAAGAACGCCGCCGAGGTGGACCGCCCCATCGCCGGCCTGTTGAAGGACTTGAAAGCCCGCGGCCTCCTGCAAGACACGCTCGTCCTCTGGGGCGGCGAGTTTGGCCGCACCCCCGCCGCGCAAGGCGGCCGCGACGGTCGCGACCACAACCCCGAGGGCTTCACCATGTGGATGGCGGGCGGCGGCGTGAAGCCGGGCATCGCCTACGGTGCGACCGACGACTACGGCTGGTTCGCCGCCGAGAACAAAATCCACATCCACGACCTGCACGCCACGCTCCTCGCGTTGCTGGGCATGGACCACGAGCACCTCACCTACCGCCACGCCGGCCGCGACTTCCGGCTGACGGATGTCGAGGGTCACGTGGTGCGGGACATCTTTGCTTAAAACACCGAGGCGCTGCACTGGGCATACGGTTGACAGGAATTGGTTGGCGCGTAGCGTGGCGCAAATCTCCGCATGAAAACTTCTCCCTGTTTGCTGCGTGTGTTCGCGGGTTGCGTCTTGGTAGGCGTGACCTTGCAAGGCGCTGAATCAGACGCACAGCTCCGGCTCAGGGTGAACCAGGCTGCGGAGAAGTTGCTGCTGCAACCCAACTACACGCTACGCATCGAAGGGACTCAGGTGTCTGAGGAGTCTGCGAGCGGAGTCTCGGATATCTGAAGAGCGCCAAGTGGAACCCAACGGCTTCATTATTTCCACATTCGTGCAAGAAACGCTCAGGAGTTCGATTCGCGGTGGTGAGCAGCCGTCACTCACGACGAATACCAGCACGACCATTTCGAGAGGCAAAGTCACGGTTCGGAAGCTAGGCTCTGAGTGGAGGCTAGACTGGACGGTCAAGCCACCCGAAATGATAGCCAAGGCAGCTGAGTTTAGGCGCGCCTTTATTCTCGGGCCATTCAATCCGTGGATAACGCAAACCCATAGTTTTTCGGAGGCCAACGGCGTGATAGAAGCTTTTCCTAAGGCTCCGCCAAGGGAGAAAGACACCGGCATGAAATTCCTCGGCGGGCCTCTTCCAAAACTCATGGTAGAGAACGGTTCAACCTTGCTTTGGATTGATAAAAGCATGCCCACAAAAGGAGAAACTTCACGCTATGAGAAACGGAAGTTTAATTCTCAAGAGTTCATTGACCGAGGTGAGTCCTCTTTTGTTTTCACAAACATCGGCACAACCAAAATTGTCGTGCCACCGGAAGCGTTGAAGTTCTTCCGCTGACGGTGTGGTGCTGGGCATGGAAGGCACCGCAGAGGCGGGACAGACGCAGAGGAAGGAACTGCTCCTGGTAATTCTCTGCGTCCGTCCCGCCTCTGCGGTGTAAATCCCCTGCCGTGGACTTCTGGCTAGACAGGCCAGAATCGGTGGGCAACCGTCCCGGCATGAAGAACACATGGCAATTACAGGAAGCCAAGAACCAGTTCAGCATGGTCGTTGAGGATGCGCTGCACAAAGGCCCGCAGACCATCACGCGCCACGGCAAGCCGACGGTAGTCGTGGTTTCGGCTACGGAATTTCATCCAAAACGTCCGAAACGGAAGAGCATCGTCGAGTTGTTCGCCACGCTCAAAGGGTCGGGCATCAACCTCGAGCGCGTTCGTGACTTCCCCCGCGAGGTGAAGCTGTGAGCTGGCTGTTGGACACGAATGTCATCTCCGAGCTGGCGCGACCAGTGCCGAATCCCGTCGTCGCGCAGTGGCTCACGGCGCACGAGGACGAGTTGTTCCTGAGCGTGCTGACCTTGGGCGAAATCCAGAAGGGCATCTCGAGTCTCGTTGATTCGAGGCGTCGTCGGCGATTGGCGAACTGGCTGGAACGGGAAATCCGCCCGTGGTTCGCTGGCCACCTTCTTCCGGTGGATGAACGGGTGGCTGTTCGCTGGGGGCGGTTGCAGGCCCAAGCGCGCCAGCCATTACCAGCGATTGACAGCCTCATCGCGGCGACCGCATTGGAGCACGGGCTGGTGCTCGCCACGCGCTACACGCAGGACATGGCGCGCACGGGAGTGAGCCTGTTCAATCCTTGGGACGAGTAGAGGCTGCCTACCAGTGCAGGACAAACCCGCCGTCCACGTTGAGGGTCTGGCCGGTGACTTGGGCGGTGCGGTCGGAGGAGAGGAAGATGACCATGTTCGCGATGTCCTCGGCCGTCTGCCAGCGGCCCAGCGGAATGATCGCGCGGATTTTCTCGCCGGCCCATTCCTCGTAGGTGTAGTGATTGTTCGGCGGTGGCTGGGCCTGGACCACGAGCGCCGCACCTGCCAACTTGGAGTGTGTGTGATTTTCGCGTGTTCTGCACCCGAACTCCGAAATGGGAACTGGGAATTGGCCCGCAGCCACCTTCACCGGCAGCCTCGTTTTCAATTCGCCCGCTTAAAAAACTCCGTCGGCTTCGCCTCCACGCTCGGACCCCAGACCTTGATGCTCGTCACCATGCCGATGTCGTCGAAGGAGCCGAAGCCGATGTAACCCTTGGGGAAGGTCTTGTCCTCCGCGAGCATGAGGGGCTGGCCGTCGAAGAAGACGCGATAGGTGCCGGCCTGGGTGTCGCGCTCGGCGCGGACCTTGTGCCAGACGCGCTCGCCCCAGGTGCTGCCTTTGGTGGTTTCCTTGGCGATGTTCTTCCGGGGCGCGTGGTTGACGATGAAGACGTTGTGGGCGTTCGGGTCGGCGGCGACGGCGATGTGGTTGTAGTAGTAGCCCATCGGCCCGGTGAAGCCGAAGAAGAGGCACATATCCTGGTGCGGGTAGGGCTGCTTCGTGGAGAGGATGTCCAACTCCAACACGAAGTCGCCGAAGACCTTGTCCGCGATGAGCGCGATGTTCAGCGGGGAGCGGTGCTCGGGCTTGTAGGCGCTCTGCTGGTGGAGTTCCAACGCAGGGCGGCCCTTCTCCTTCGCCAAACGCCACGCGGCGGGGTCGGTGAAGACGAAGTCCTTCAGCGCCTCGGGCTTGGTGAAGTCCTGCTCGTAAAGGAGCTGGTAGCCGGGGGGGAGCTTGGGCGCGTCAGCGGCGTGCATGGCGAGGCCGGCGAATAAAACGGTGGCGGCGAGGAGGCGGCGAGTGTTCATCAGGTGATGGGTCGTAGACGGCAGTTATGTGGCAAGCCAGCGGCGGTTACTTCGTTTCAATGTGGCTCGCCGCCGGGATGCGGTAGCGCTCCAGAACGCGTTTCGTCGCGGCATCCATCTCGGCGGCGTCCACGACGATGCGGCGGAGGTTGTCCCCACGCTGAAACTCGACGGTGTGGAAGCCGTCCTGCGGCTGTTGCAACGCGGCCGGCACGTCGGCGAGGTGGCTGATCTTCTGGCCGTTGATGGTGTCCACCACGAGGAAGCGTGCGTCCTGATAGCCGACGACGTAGGGGTCCGGCAGCACGCTGGTGAGCACGACGAGGCCGCTGCGTTCGGCGCTCGGGGCTTCGCCGGCGTAGTGCGCGAGGCGGAAGGGCGCGCGGCGTTTCCAGTCGTCGCCGAAGCCGCGCAGGAGCGGGACGTTCAGCGGTTGGAAGACAAGGCCACCAGCGATGAGATACTCGGGGGCTTGGTCGAAGGTCTGGTCGGCCAGCAGCTTCACGGCGTAGTCGAGCTTGGGCAGGCGGTAATCCAGACTCACCTCCGCGCCGTCGCGCCAGAGCTTCATCTTCACAATGTCGCCGGCGAACTTCCGGCGCGAGCCGAGGTTCTCGACGATGAGCTGGCCGTAGTCGGGGTCTTTGTAATAGCCCTGATTGTCCACGTTGAAGCCGTCCACTTGCAGGATGAGGTCGCGCGGCTTGAGGTTCGGTTCGACCTTGGGCGTGGCGGGCACGTCAATCACCAGCGCGCCGCGCGGCTCGCCGGGAAGTTTGAGGAACTTGAAGGTCGAAGGGTTCTCCACCGGCTGCCAGGTGAACGGGAAGAAGCCCAGGCCCGGATACTTGCCGGCCTTGCGCGCCGCGAGAATCGGTTCGATAAACGACGCGGGGAGGAAGCGCGCGTTGGTGCCGCCCTGCCCCGTCGCGAGGCCGGCGACCTTGCCGTTGGCCACGAGCGGCTCCGCCCAGCCCACGGCCTGCATGTCGGTGCTGGCTTCGAGTTGGAGGTGCTGGACGAACGAGAGCCGCGCGTCCTCGACGAGGAACTGGTTGAATTCGGCCTTGCGCGTCTCGAGGTTGCCGTTGCGCCAGCGGACTATCTGTAGGCCGTCCTTGGGCGGCTTGCCGGCGAGGAAGCTCGCGGGCTTCAGGCCCTGCCAGAGCGTGGGGTCCTCAACGGTGAGCACGGCGAGGTTGGCGTGATAGTCCAGCCACACGACCTCGGCGTTCCACCACTTGCCGCGCCCGCCCTTCTGCACGCGGACGAGCGTGCGGTCGGAGAGTTCCTCGGCAGTGGTGAGGATTTCGCGCGCGCCAATGACGAGGCCGTTCTTCTGCACCGTGCGGGCCTTGGGCGACCAGGGCTGGAAGACTTCGTAAGCCTTGCGCGTGACTTCGAGATAGACGAGGGAGCTTTCCCAGTCGGAGGCGGGCGCGGCGGGGGCGACGGGCACGCAGAGGAGCAGGAGCGCCAGCACGAAAGGATGAAGGATGAAGGATGAAGGATGAAGGAGGGAGCGACTCAGTGCGAAAGGGGCCGCGCCGAGGTCGTGGCTTTTCTCCCTCCCCCCGGCCTTCTCCCGCCGGGATAGGGAGCGACGCCGTCTGCGCCCCGTGTCAACGCGCGCTCCCAGCGAGAGAGGGCTGGGGTGAGGGAGCGCGCTTTCGAGCGCCAGTGGGTAGAACTCTTCGCAGTTGTGCATTTGAAATTGGGGCTTGGTCATTCCTTGGACATTGGACATTGGGCCTTGGTCATTCACAACCGCCGATCCTTCGGCACCCCATACGTCTTGAGAATCTGCGCGTTCGCCTTGTCGGCCTCGACGCGTTCGAGGCATTCGAGGGTGTTCTTGGGCATGAACTCCAGCACATGCTGGCCGTTGGCCGGCTGCTCGAACGCGCGAATCACATCCTCCAGCCGTTCGATGCGAACGCCGTTAATCTTGTCCACGAGCGCGCGGCCCCGGGTGCGAAAGTTCGCGTTCACCCCGTCGGCGAGGATCATGGAAAGCACGATTGGCTCGGCACGCACGGTCTTGGGCGACTCCTGGCGGCGGTAGAAGAGTTCGTAGGTCAACTCCGCACCCGCCGCATCCGACCAGCCGCGTCCGAAGGTCTTCAAGTAGTCGAGGCTCATGGGCGTGAAGACCAGCCCGGCATAGATGAAATAGCGCGGCGGCACGTCGTATTGATTGCCGAGCACCTTGTCAGTGACGCTCACCTCGACGGGCACGGCGATGGTCTGCTCCTTGCCTTCGCGCCAGATTTTCATCGGCAGGCTCTGGCCGTGCTGCACCTCCTGCACCGCCATCGCCATCGCCATGCGGTTGCCCTCGTAGATGATGGTGCCGTCGCTGCCGACCGCGTGCTGGCCGACTTGGAGAATCACGTCGTCGGGCCGCAGCAGCTTCTCGGCGGGCGTGCCGGGGAGGATGGAGTCCACGCGCACGCCCTGGTCGTTGTCGGCGAGCTTGAGCTTGCGGCGGTAGGCGGCGTTTTGCAGCGGTGCGGTGCGGATGCCGGCGCTAGGGAAGCCGTCGTAGCTGCCGTCCTTGATGTCGTCGAGGAAGTGGTTGATGACCGTCGTCGGGATGAAGAAGCCGGCGTTCTCCAGGCCGGGCATGCCCTGAAACGCGACGCCGATGCACTTGTCGTCCTGAATGACCGGCCCGCCGGAGTTGCCGGGGTTAATCGCCGCGTCGGTCTGCACGCCGAGGAGCGAGCGGTTGCCGATGTGGGCGTAGGTCTGGAGCTCGATGCGCGAGACGACCCCGCGCGTGTAGGAGATTTGCTCGCCGCCCGCCGGGTAGCCGTAGGTGACGACGGTGGAGCGGACCTTCGGCAGCGGGCCGAACTCCAGCGCGTCCACGCCCTCGTAGAACATCGAATCCTCCACCTCCAGCAACGCGAGGTCGCAATCGTGCCCGACGAAGACGACGCGCGCCGCGTAGGGGTGCGGGTCTTGGTAACGCTTCACCATGAGCTGTCGCGCCCAGCTCACGACGTGGGCGTTGGTCACGATGCGACGGCCCTTGATGATGAAGCCGGTGCCGCTGCTGCGCCGAAGCTGGTCAAACTTCCACGGCTCGTCCCAATCCGCCGCCTGCGCAAAAGTGAAAATCTGGACGACCGCCTTCTCCGGGTCCACCGCGAGCGTGGTGAGAGTCGAGAGAACGAGCGCGGCGAGGAGAGAGCAAATGGACTTCATGGACACGCCGCAAAAAGTGAGGGCGGGTCAAAGGAGGGTCAAGCTTCGGCTTCCAGAAATGCTGAGGGGTGTCAGCAAGATGGGGAGAGGAGTAGAAATGTTTCTCTCCCCATCTTGCTGCCCCGATGTTTCTGACCACCTTCCTGCTGGAACAAACGGTTCCCCTGAGCGGATTCATCCCACGGGGGCTTGAATTCGTGCCGCGAACCCGAATCATCCGCGCATGGCGAACACGCAGAAGGAACAGGTGGCCGCGTTTTACGAGGCCCACCACAGCCGCGGGAAATACGACTACCTCTACGGCGGCGAGGACCGGAAGGACCTGTTCATTAAACTCGTCGGCACCGGGAAGAGCGTCCTCGAAGTCGGCTGCCGCGCCGGGAACCTCACGCAGCACTTCGCCCCCGGCAACCAAGTCGTGGGCGTGGACATTGACCGCGCCGCACTGAAGCTCTTCACCGAGCGCCTCGGCTGCCCCGCCCACTGGGTGGACGTGGATGAGGAGCCCCTCCCCTTCCCCGACCACTCCTTCGATGTCGTCGTCTTCTCCGAGGTGATGGAACACGTGCGCTTCCCCCAGCAGGCGCTCGGGGAAATCCGCCGCGTGCTCAAGCCCACCGGTCGCCTCCTCGGCTCCGTGCCCAACTCCTACCGCCTCCGCAACCGCCTGCGCTTCCTCCTCGGTCGCCAATACGAGACCGACCCCTCGCACCTGCGGCAGTATTCGCACGAGCTGCTCCGGCGCGAACTGGCGGCGCACTTCCGCGCGGTCGAGATTCATCCCGTCTCCGGCCACCTGCTGGGCGGCGGCAGCACCGGCATCCCGGTCTTCCCGTGGCTGCCCTTCCCCGTGCGCGCACTCTTCGCGCTGGACCTGGTCTTCGTGGGCACGCCGCAATGAAACTCGCCCTCATCCGCCGCCAGTTCTCCGCCACCGGCGGCGCGGAACTGTATCTCCAACGCCTCCTCCAAGCCCTCGTGCGCGGCGGCCACGAGCCGCACCTCTTCGCCGAGTCGTGGCAAGGCCAGCTCGACGGCGTCCAGCTCCACGCCGTCCCCGTCACCGGCGACCGCGCGGTCCGCGCCACCCGCTTCGCCGACGCCGTCGCCGCCGAGCTGGGGAAACACTCCTTCGACGTGACCTTCAGCCTCGAACGCACGCACGGTCAGGACGTGTATCGCGCCGGCGACGGCGTGCATCGCGTCTGGCTCCAGCGGCGACGGCACTACGCGCAATGGTGGCGCCGCCCCTTCGTCGGCCTCGGCGGCTTCCATCGCAACTTGATGAAACTGGAGGCGCGCACCTTCGACCCCGCCAACACCCGCCACCTCATCGTCAACTCCGACATGGTGAAGCGCGAAGTCCTCGAACACTTCCCCTTCCCCGCCAGCCGCATTCACCTCGTCCGCAACGGCATTGACTTCGACCGCTACCGGCGCGGCCAACGCACCGCCACCCGCGAGCGCTTCGGCATCAAGCCCGACGACACCCTCCTGCTCTTCGTCGGCTCCGGCTGGGAGCGCAAAGGCCTGCGCTTCGTCCTCCGCGCCTTCCACCGCCTCAAAGCCCCGCGCGTCAAACTCCTCGTCGTCGGCAAAGGCACGCCGCCCTTCACCATCCCGCACGGCACCCACTTCGCCGGCCCCATGCCCGACGTGGAAAACGCCTACGCCGCCGCCGACCTCCTCCTCTTCCTCCCCATCTACGAACCCGCCTCCAACGTCGTCGCCGAAGCCCTCGTCTGCGACCTCCCCGTCATCACCAGCTCCCTCAACGGCGCCAGCGAAATCATCACCCCCCGCAAGAACGGCACCGTCATCGCCGACCCGCGCGACACCGACGCCGTCGTCGCTGCCATCCGCTACTGGATCCTCCAGCGTGGCCGGGCCGAGATGCCGCCCAAGGACGAACTCAGCCTGGAGCGCAACGTCGCCGAGACCCTCGCCGTGCTGGAGCTAGCGGCCAAAGAGAAGCGGCGCTGACCCGGCGCGATGAAGATTTCCTTCTGCCTCATCACCCTCAACGAGGAAGCCAACCTCCCCCGTTGCCTCCGCAGTTGCGCCGACCTCGCCGACGAGATCGTCATCCTCGACTCCGGCAGCACCGACGGCACCGCACGCATCGCGAAGGAGTTCGGCGCGCACTTCGAGCATCAAGACTGGCTCGGCTACGTTGGACAGAAGAACAAGGTCCTTGCCCTCGCCACCCACGAGTGGGTTTTCAGCCTCGATGCGGACGAAGAGCTTTCCCCGGAACTCCGCGAGGACCTCCGCCGCCTCAAAGCCACTGCGCCGCCCCTCGAACTCAGCGGCTGGTCCCTGCCCCGCTGTGTGCTCTACGAAGGCCAATGGATCCGCCACGGTGACTGGTATCCCGACCGCCTCGTCCGCCTCTTCCGCCGCCGCCGCGCCCGCTTCGCCGGGGGCAAAGTCCACGAACGCCTCCAACTCACCGGCCCCATCGCGCGCCTCACCAGCGACCTCTATCACCACTCCTTCAAAGACGCCGCCGACCACCGCGCGCGCGGCGCGCACTACGCCCGCCTCTGGGCCGAGAGCCAACACGAGGTGGGCCACACCGCCAGTCCGCTCGCTCCTTACACCCACGCCGCCTTCCGTTGGTTTCGCGGCTACGTGCTCAAGCGCGGCTTCCTCGACGGCGCTGCCGGCTGGCGCATCGCCGGTTACAGCGCCCGCGAAGTCGCCTTAAAATATCGCCTCCTCCGCGCGCTGAGCGCCGGCGGCAAGTAGTCGCCGAGGTAAGCAGGCAGATTCGTTCGCGCGCAACCAAGTCCTCCTCCTCACCACGCGACGGTCCAAGCCTCAAGCTGCCGCCAACCCTCATCCCACTGGCAACAGCGGAGAACCCTCAACTCTCACCGCACCACTTCAAACGCAAAGCCCTTCAGATACTCCGTCTCGGCGATGCAGGGGATGAAGGGATGGTCCGGTGATTGCGTGAACGTCGCCACGCGGCGCAGCACGCGGCGGGTGTCGAAGGCGGCGGACAGGATCACGTCCTGGAAGGTCACGCTGTCCACATGGTGCGAGCAGCAGAACGTCGCGAGCAGGCCGCCGGGCTTGAGCAACTTCAGCGCGCGCAGGTGGATTTCCTTGTAGCCGCGCAAGGCGTCCGGCACGGAGTCGCGATTGCGCGTGAAGGACGGCGGGTCGAGGATGATGGCGTCAAACTTGGGGATGAGCTTCTCGTGCGGGCCGACGGTGGTCTGGCTCTTGAGCCAGTCGAAGACGTTCGTCGCCTCGAAGGTGCAGCGGTCCGCGAGGCCGTTTGCGGCGGCGTTGCGCGTGGCCGCCGCGATGGCGGCGGCGCTCTGGTCCAGGCCGTGAACGCGGGCCGCGCCCGCCCGGGCCGCGTGCAACGCGAAGCCGCCGAGAAAGGTGAAGCAGTCGAGGACGTTCGCGCCGGGCGTGAGCGCAATGAGTTCAGCGGTGCGCTGGTAGTTCACCTGCTGGTCTAGGTAGAGGCCGGTCTTGTGGCCGGCGCGCAGGTCGGTCTCGAACGTGAGGCCGTTGAGGTTCACGGACACCGGGCCCTCGAGCGTGCCGGCGAGGATGCCGTTCACCTCGGGCAGGCCCTCGAACTTGCGCGAGGCCATCTCGTTGCGCTCGACGATGGCGCGCGGGTGGAAGATGGCCTGGAGCGCCGCGAGGATTTGCGGCTTGCGCACATCCATGCCCAGCGCGGGCGTCTGCACCACGAGCACGTCGTCGTATTTGTCCACGATGAGGCCGCTGAGGAAGTCGCCTTCCGCGCTGACCACGCGGAACGAAGTCGCGCCCGGCAGATGACGCTGCCGCAACGCCAATGCCTCCCGGATGCGCTCCCCGAAGAATGCCTGGTCCACCGTGACGTGCTCGTGCGTGAGCAGGCGGACGGTGATGCGCGACTGGGCGTTGTAGAGGCCCACGCCGAGCCAGTGCTTGCGGTGGTCCTTCACCTCGACGAGGTCGCCGTCCTTCACGCCTGGGGAGACGTGCATGATGGCTCCGGCGTAAATCCACGGGTGCCCCGCGACGATGCGGTCGGCTTCACGGGGCTTGAGGATGACGAGCGGGAGGGCGGTGGGATGGGCGGCGGGTGTGGTCATGTTTGTAAACAGTTCGGGAAGGGGGATCAGGATTCGGAGCACGAGCCGGAGCATTCAGCTCCTGCTCCTGATCTCAATCCTACTCGCCTCGCTTCGGGCGGCAGATAAGGCCAGAGCCACCGCAGCGGGGAAAGCCTTATCTCGGCGGCCGCCCCGTTCGATGAGCCGGGGTGGCGGGGCCGAGGGCGGTTCAGCTTTCCTTCGCCCAGAGGCGGAAAAACTTCTTCTCCGTGCGGTCCGGGTGGAGCCGGGTCTCGCAGGCCGGGCACAACCGTTCCGGCGCGGTGCCCGGCCCTTGCTGCCGAAGATATTTCTCGATGTCCCCCCAGGAGCCGTCGGGCACCTGCACCTGCTGGCACGCGTGACAAGTGGGCACGAGCGTCATGACCGTGCGGTGGCGGGCCAGCAGAGCCGCGTGGTCTCGCTGCAACTGCGCTTGAGCGGCCACTTCGCGCTGCTGGTCGGAGAGGTCGCGCGCGTAGGCGGTAAAGAGCGGCTGCCCGGTGACGGGCACGAGGGTGAAGCTCAGTTCCAGCGGGAACTCTGCGCCGTCTACCCGCAGCCCGGTGATGCGCTCGCGCTGGCCGAGGAAGTTGCCCGTCGCGGCGGCCAGGTATTGCTTGAACTGCTGCTGGTGCGTGGCGCGGCTCGCGGGGGCCAGCAGGGTCGCGGCGAAGGGCAGCCCAATGGCCTCGAACCGTGCCCGGCCAAAGATGCGTTCCGCCGCCGGGTTGAACTCCCGGATGCCGCCCGCGTGGTCCACAGTGATGATCGCGTCGAGGGCCGCCTCGAGCACGGCGCGTTTCTGCGCCTCGCTCAGGCGCAGCTCGGCTTCGCGGCGTTTCTCGTCCTCGATGTCGGTGAAGGTGCCGAACCACTGGCGCTGGCCATCCGCTCCGGTGAGCGGCACCGCGCGGGCGAGATGCCAGCGGAGCGCCTGGTCCACCGCGCGCGCCAGCCGACACTCGATCTCGAAGGGCGCCCCCAAGGTCACGGCCCGCTCCCAAGCAGTCGTGAAGCTCACTCCATCCAACGGGTGCAGGGCGGTCAACCAGCCGTGGCCCAGGCCGCGTGAAATGCTGAGGCCAGTGTAACGAATCCACTCGGCGTTGAAGAACACGGCCTGCCCCGTGTGGTCGGTAGTCCACACCTTTTGCGGGATGGCCTGCGTGAGCGTGCGATAGCGGGCTTCGCTTTCCTTCAGCCGCCGGTTGATGTCGCTCTTGTAGAGGGTGACTTCAATCGTGGACCGCAGTTCGTGGAAGGAATAGGGCTTGGTGAGGTAGCCGTAAGGCCCGGTGGCGACCGCCGCCGCCACGGTCTCATCCAGCACATCGCCGGTGGCGTAAATCACGGGCGCGTCGCAGAAGGCGGCGATCTCCCGGGCCGCCTCGATGCCCGAGCTGTCACCTTCGAGATGCACGTCCATGAGGATGAGGCCGGGCGTCACCTCGCGGGCGAGCTGGACGGCGGCGGCTCCCGACCGCGCCACGCCGGCGACGGTGTAGCCCGCGCGCCGGAGTTCGAGCTGGAGGATTTCCACCACCGGGGCTTCGTCTTCCACCACCAGAATACGAACGGGTTGTGTCATGTTAAAATAGCGCGTGCTGGGGCGGACCCTAGCGAACCGCCCGGGCGAAAGGCCAGCTTCGAGTGCGCTCATCCCTCACGGCCGCCCCACCTCATAGTAGCGGCGCAACTCCGCCGCGCTGAACGGCCGGGCGGCCACGACCAGCTCATCCACCGCGCCGAAGAACCCGTAGTTCACGCCCTGCTGCGCCTCGGCATCCGTCACACTGAGATTGCCGAGCGAAAGGTGCGTCAACGCGAACGGCAGGCCGGGCGGGAGCGGGGGCCGGGCGACCGGCAGGCCGTTGACGAAGTGCGTCAACTCCCCGCGCGCCGCGTCGAGGACCGTGGCGAGACAGAGCCACTGGCCATACCGCTCCGGCGTCAACAGCGGCGGGGCCAAGTGCGCGTCCCATTGCGGCCGCCCGGTGCCAAGACCACGCAAGAGGCTCAGGCCAAGCTGGCCGTTGGCCTTCAGTTCCCACCGCAGCGGCTGGCCGCTGACCGGGTCGAAGCTGGCCGAGGCCGGCGACTTGTTCTCCCCATCCGCCTCCGCGCGCTGCGGCTCCTCCGTCATCAGCAAGGCCGTGACCGGTTGCGGCAGCGCGTCCACGCGCACCCACGCCAGCAGCGTCAGCGACGCGTGCGTGCCGGGCAGTCGCAGCAACACGCGTTGACCGCGCCCGCGAAACTCCAGCGCGCCCTTGCCCGGCCAGCGCCCTTGCGACCACCGCGCGCCGATGATTTGCCCATCACTGCCCGCGCCCTCGCCACGCACGCGGTTGGTGAGCGAGGCATCCAGCGGCAACTGGTCCTCGAAGTTGAAATGGACACGCAGGGCCGGGTCGCTGTCCAAGGCATCTGCCGCCGCGCGCCAAGCGAACAACAGCCGCGCCGCCTCGGCCTGCTCGCGCACCCGCACGCGCTCCATCGCCGGAAAATCCTCCGGGCGGAACAGCGTCTCCGTCAGGCCGGTGTCATCGAGCCGCCGCGCTTGCTTGGCCGCAATCTGGCTCGTGCCCGCCTCGCCCGTCCGGCCAATCGTCACCTTGCCTTCGAGCGCGTGGACCTCCTGCTCGCC
>JAYTIO010000174.1:0-6191 GCA_043731805.1 Pedosphaera sp.
GATGCACGAGGAAGGCCGGCGCGACGCCGAACGAGACCACATCGGCCAGTGAGTCGAACTCGCGTCCGAACGGACTTTCCTTGCCGACCATCCGCGCCACCCGCCCGTCCAGTAGATCGAAAATGCACGCCAGCAGGATGAAGAGCAGGGCCTCCCGGATATTGGGATACGGAGGCTCGAGCTTGGACTCGACGATCTTCGTGATGGCGAGGAACCCGCAGAAGAGGTTCCCCGCCGTCATCAGGTTCGGCAGGAAATAAATCCGCAGCTTGCCGTCTTCGGAACCGTTCATGCCGGGCGCTGGCCGTGGAATCTCCATGGTTGGTCTGGCGCTCAGAACTGCGTGTGCTGCACGCGCCGGATGTTAAGCCCGGACCTTCGCTTGGAAAGCGAAACCTTTGCCGCCGCAGCCCCGCCAGCGACCAGCCCGGACTTGCTTCCCGGCCCTGCCCGCGCCAGCTTCGCGCCGTTAACCGGAGGGCGCTGGTAGCTCAATTGGATAGAGCTTCTGACTTCGGATCAGAGGGTTGCAGGTTCGAGTCCTGCCCGGCGCACCAATGAAATCAAGGGTTCCATCACACTGGTCGGATTAGCTCAAAAATTCTTGGCCACTTCTTGGCCACTTCTGGAACACGCAACCGCTCGATGATGAATTGAGCAACCGAGCTTTCCGCAGGAGAAAAGCACCCGGCGGATGAGAATTCGGTGCGGTGGCCCGGCCACCTCGCGCTGCGGTTGATGCAAATGCCGCCCGCCACGGTGGAAAATGCCGCCGGCCTCACCATCCGTGCCCAGGCGCTGTCCGCCACGTTCGCCAGCCTCCTGAAGAAGGCGGACGCCGCACCGGCCGCGCCCGTCGTCCCCGCCACCCCGGAGGAGAAGGAAAAGGCGGACAAGGAAAAGGCTGAGAAGGAAAAGGCCGCCGCGCCTGCCGCCCCGAAGGACGACAAGGAGAAGCCCGCCCCCGCCGTGACGACCGCGCCGGCCAAGGACGCCCCCGCTGGCAGCGCCACGGCGACCAACACCGATTCCAAGGCGGCGGCTGCCGAAGAGGTCGTCGTCCCCGAGTTCACCCCCGAGTTCCACGCCAAGATCGGCTCCGCGATGCTCCAGTTCGCCGAGGGCCGGGACATGGTGGAGCGCTGCCTCCGTCAGCTCCACGGGGCCGAGATGGCCCAGGACATCATCAAGGCCGCCGCCTTCATGGAGGAGCACGCGCTCGCCCTCCAACAGGCCGAGCTGGAAGGGGCCACCGCCGCCGAGCAGTTGGCTGGCAGCATGGATGCGGAAGACCTCAAGGTGGCTTCGATGCTCGCCGAGGCCCACGCCTACGATCTCTCCCAGCTCGCCACCGTCGAGGAACAGGAGGCTTACAAGGCCGCCGCCGCTCAGGCCGCCGGCATGGCGGACCAGGGCATGGGCGGGATGGACGAGATGCCGCCCGAAGCCCAGGGTGAGGCCGGCGAGCAAGTCTCCCCGGAGGACATCATGCAGGTGATCGAGTTCCTCCTGCAGGAAGGCAAGATTTCCCCGGAAGAGGCCCAGAAGATTGTCGAGGAGCTCGCGGCATCGGGTGCCGGTGGTGAAGGTGGTCCCGAAGGCGGCGGTCCGCCGATGGACGACCCCAACATGCCGCCGGAGGAGAAGGAGGCCATGGCCAAGTTCGCCTCGGCGGAACAGACCTTCGACCAGCTCGTCGCGGCGGCCATCGCGTAACCGGTCATGTTTCTCAACCATCTCACGAAGGCTATCGAGGCCGCCCGCTTGCTCATGGAGCAGCAGGAGGCTTACGAGGCTGCTTTGGCGCTACTGCCAAAGCAGCTCACGTTCGACTTCAACTAAATCACCACTATGGACCCCTCCACTGCCAAGGCCCTCGACGAAGCGCTGGCGCTCGCCGAGGACTCGGTCCAGGTCAGCCTGGGCCTCCAGACCAAGGCGGCCGAGCTGGAGCGCCAGTTGGTGGGCGAGAAGGTGCTCCTCGAAAAGGTCGCCTCCGCCGAGAAGCGTGCCAGCGGCGTCATCTCCTTCGACCCCGGCCTCGTCAACCAGGCAGCCCAGGTGCTCGTCCAGGTGGGCGGCGGGGAAGCCGGGGATGTGACCAAGCTCGCTTCATCCATCGCCGCCGACCCCAACGTCGCGCTGCAGCTCCTCGTGAAGGTGGCCGGCAGCGTGCCCCGGATGCGCGCCCTCGATGAGGGTGGTGGGGTGAAGTCGGAGAAGCCTGCTGATGGGGATGGGAGATGGGTGTGAAGACAATTTTCGGAAGTGGAGCGTCTTCGTCAATCCGACAGCTCGACCCCGGCGCTGCACGACGGGCACCAGAAGACCCCGGGGGAGCGTAAGCTGGGACAATGTTGAAATCAGAGGTCCCGCGCTGGCATTCCGGCGAACCTCAACCCGAAGCCAAGGTCTGTCAGAGGCGCTGCCTCGACGCGGGGGCTGCGGCACGAACGAGAAAAGGAGGGCGCGTGAGGATGGACCGTTTCCAGCAGAGCGGAGCACTACCCACGGTTCACGAAGGCCCACGCCCGGGCAGCGGTGCACAATGTTCCACCTCATGCTGGGGGAACTGCGGCCATTCGCCGGCGCGACTGGAGGCACCGCCGAGCGAAGCGGTGGTGTGGCGCACGTTGGTCGGCGGCGTTCAGCAGCGGAACTGCAAACCCATGCTCCACCGAGCTGACGGATCGGATTGCGCAGCGGGATTGATGACGGAATTTTGGAGGCTATTTAGTGCTTGACTCTACAATTCAATCTAAGACGTTGCACCCAGTTCAAAGCCCCGTGGGGGTTTGAATTGCCGGTGTTGCGGTGGCGACACTGCGGCAGTTGCAGGGATAGCGAGACCTACCGAGTAGGTAGGCGAGTGGCTCGGCCAAGAGGCCGAGGTTAGACTATGTTTCAGCGGCGCTGGAGATTCAGATGCCAGACGTGCGAAACGTGACTTGCGGGGTGGCCTACCCGCCAGTCTTCGGTGTCAATATGGCCCCGGATTGGACTCCGGCTGTGAGCAGTAAAGCAGCAATAGACAGAAACTGATTGAAAAAACAAAACGGCCCCTCGGGGGCAAGCAGGCAGTCGGATGACGGCGTTGGTGACAGGTGGGAGGGGTGCGGTCAGGGGGTTGGTGAGTGGGTCGGTAAGCAATTCAGAATTCTTACTGCGTCCGAGGAGCAGGAGATTGGTGAGCAGGCGGGCTGGTTGAACACGGTGGCGCACTCTTCAGTGCCTCGTGGCTTGGTTGTGAAGGACGGCGTTCGCCGGCCTTGCTTCTCGTTTGATTCGGTTCAGGTTTTTGCCTGCACAAATCTGACGTGTGAGGTGGTAAAACCCCCGTCCGTGACGCAGAAAGTTGCGTCCCGGCGCGGGTTTTTTGGTGCAGGAGGTGGACTGTGAAAACCGATCCCAACGAGGTCGTGTTTCTCGACACCCAGCAACTGAGCCGGCGTTGGCGAATGCATGTTGAATCGCTAAGAAGGGCCTTGCGAACGCGCGCATTGCCGTCCGTGCTGATCGGGCGGAGGCGCCTGGTGGCGCTGGCGGATGTGCTCGCAACGGAAGCTGCGGGGCGCGTCGAAAAGAAAAAGGATTAAAGGTCACACTGAGAACCGGTGTGGCGGCGGCTGATAGCAAAAGCCGCCGCCACACCCCTCAAACTATTCCTGTTTCATGGACTACGCTTATCGGATTCAACAAGCAAAGCAACGGTTACCGCTCCCCAAATTGATGGCGCTTCACGGCGACAAATGGGCGGCGTTTAAGAGTGCCCAGTGCCCGTTTCATGACGACGACAATCCCTCGTTCTCGGTCTGGAAAAACGAACGGGGGCTGTGGTTTTGGAAATGTCATGCCGGCTGCGGGCACGGTGACGAGATAGACTATCTGGCGCAGAAGCTGGATGAGGGGAGAGGAGCAGCGATTCGAGAGTATCTCGATCTCGCAGGCCTGTGGACTCATTAACACACTTATACAATGGAAAATAATTCATTCAATTGGAACGGATGCGTTGAAGCAATGTCGGATGACGACTGCAAGCGGATGGCGGAAGAGCGCGGATTCCGGGTGGAATTCTGCTACTGGATGAGAGCTGCGAAGCTGGTTGGCCTGCACAAAGGAGAGTTTGCGTTTCCGGTCCATGCTCCTGGCGGTGACGTGGTGGGCTGCCATCACCGTGTGTCAGAGGGCCGTTGGAAATTTGACCCGAAAGGCAACCCGATGAGTCCCCTCGTGATCGGGAATTTGGCGACCGCCAGGACGGTGTTGGTGTTCGAGTCCCAATGGGACGCCTTTGCGTTTATGGAACGCATGGAGTGGGACATTAGCGGGGCCAAGTGGGATGGGTATGCGATCATCATCACGCGAGGTGCCGGCAACGGAAGGCGCGTGCGGGGTCTGATTCCGGAGGCTGCGCTGGTGCTGGTGGTGATGCAGAATGATCCCCCGGAGGAGGACGGCTCCCCGGGCGCTGCTGACAAGTGGCTTGCGGCGGTAGAGAAGGCAGTCGGCAGACCCATGTATCTGTTTCAACCGCCACCGGAGCACAAAGACCTCAACGACTGGACCAGAGCAGGAGCTTCGCGGGCGGATCTCATGTTGGCGTGGGGTGTTGCCTTGCGAACCAAAATTGGCGAAATCCGCACCGCTGAGGTAACGGAACCAGCGGCTGACTGTAGGCCGTTTCCAACGGAGGCGCTCGGGGCTACCTTGGCCGCCTACGTGCGAGAAGTAGCAAGGGTGGAGCGGGTTCCAGAGAGCCTCCCGGCGTGCGTGGTGCTGGGAATCACATCGGCCACGTTGGGCAAACAGCTTCGCGGAAGACTGCTGCCCGGCAAGGTCACGCCAGCCAACCTCTACATCGTGGCCGCAGCGCGTTCGGGCGTGGGTAAAAGCGAAGTCGCCCGCCACTGCGACGGACCGCTCCACAGCAGTTCAGCAGACCTGGCTGAGGCGTGGAGACGAAATGAACGCCCTGGCCTGCTCGCAAGCAGGGACATGCTAATGGAACAGAAGCGAAAACTCATCCGCTCGATCAAGGCTGTCATGGCGGAAGCAGATGAGTGCGGGCTGCGGGACAAGTTGGTCGCGCTTGAAGTGAAGCTCAGCGAAATCGAGGACCAGTTGATTGAGCCGAGGCTGCTCACTGAGGATGTCACCACCCAGAAATTGGCGATGCTGCTCCGCGCAAGCCAGGAACAAATGTGCGTTTTATCTCGGGACGCAGGCGATGTGGTAAACAACCTCCTCGGGAGAAACCACAAGCTCGACTCCCCCGATGAAAGCTTGTTTCTGAAGGGTTACTCGCTCGACCCGACGGCTGTTGACCGCGTCGGTCGCCCTTCAATCCAGCTCAAGGAGCCATGCCTGACCGTGCTGTTGCTCACGCAGCCGGACAAGCTGGAGAAGTTGTTGCGTAACAAGGCTCTCCGCGAGGGCGGGTTGATGCCCCGGTTCCTAATCCACTGCACCGAGGCACTGCCTCGGCACATGAGCCTGGAGACGGACGAGATCGACCCCGCAATCAAAAAGCACTACACGGAGCTCATCGACTCGTTGATCCGTGCTTTCAGGTGCTCCACCACTCCTGAAGCGGTGATCGAAGCGACGGCCGAGGCCCGGGCAGCGCTGGTTGGCTACTACAACACGGTGACCGACCGCCGGCTCGGCGGAGGCGAAGCCAAGGATGCCTTCGCCGCGCGGCATGCTGAACAGGCATGCCGGCTCGCCCTGGTCCTCCACGCCGCTGATCACGGTCCCGACGCAGGCCAGCATTCGGTGGAACTGGAATGTGCCCACCGGGCGATTGCGATAGCCGAATGGTTCGGTGCCGAGCAGTTCGCGCGCCTCACCTTCAGCGCCTTGCGTTCAGCGGAAGAGTTGATGGAGGCGGTCGTAGCCCTGGCTGGAGAGCCAAAGTATGCGAGTTCCGGCATCCGTGCTCGGGACGTGCGGCGCGCCAGGATTGGCGAGCATACAGGCGAGGCGATGGACCTCCTGGAAGCACTGGTCGCGGAACAGCGATTGGAGCACATGCCACCATCGCTAACAGGCAAAGGAGGCGAAACGTATCGCCTGCCGACAACCTAATTGGGTCGGCAGCTGTCACGGCTGTCACAACTGTCACGGTGTCACATGGCGCATTCTCGCTCCCCTCTGGCAAGTTCAGAGGGGAGCGGGTCTGTCACAACTGT
>JAYTIO010000175.1:0-27087 GCA_043731805.1 Pedosphaera sp.
AGCATGTTGTGGGGGGCTGGGAAGAGGGTAGGTCTTCACTACAAGCACTTTGTCGGCAGGCAAGTGGCGAATCATTGGCAAATCAGCACGAGCCACCCCTGAAAATAGTCGAAAAGAGGGTCGAATCCGCCAAGTAGGGTTAACTGGTGATGAGGCGCTTCGCCCCAATGGCGCGGGCGGGTAGCACAGGCTGGCCGCCTGTGCTCCCCCAGTTTCACTTCGGAGTTCGGGTGCCACCGCACGGGACAGCCCGGAAGCTGCCGGCCGGCCCCGAGCGCTGGATCACAGGCCCGCACTCCCCCCGACCCGCTCCGCCGCCTTGAACCCTATCCAACCGCTTGCTAGCCTCCGCCCATACATGAACCTCACTGACCTCAAGTGGCCCGAAGTCCAAGCCCTCAGCAAGGACACCCCCGTCATCTTCCCCGTCGCCGCGCTTGAACAGCACGGGCGGCACATGCCCGTCTTCACCGACAGCCTGCTCACCAACGAAATCGTCCGCCGCGTCGAGGCCCGCCTCGGCGAGCGCATCCTCATCGCGCCGCTCCAATGGCTCGGCAACTCGGAGCATCACATGGACTTTCCCGGCACCCTGTCCGCCGCGCCGCGCGTGTATCTGGACCTCCTCGCCGGCCAGTTCGAGAACTTCATCGCCCACGGTTTCCGCCGCCTCGTGATGCTCAACGGCCACGGCGGCAACGACGTGCCCGGCAAGCAAGTCGTCTTCGAGCTGCGCCAGAAATACCGCGGCCGCCGCGACCTCCTCCTGCTATTCGGCACTTATTGGAACCTCGCGCTCACGCCGCCCGCCACCGCGCACCCCGGCATCGAACAAACCCGCATGGGCCACGCCTGCGAATGGGAGACCAGCATGGTCCTGCGCATCGCGCCGCACCTCGTCGGCGACCTCACGCAGGTCCAACCCGTCGAGTTTGGCAACCCCTTCGAGCCGGCCTCGCGCGGCTGGATCATGGGCGACCGCAGCGCGCCCGGACACATCGGCGACCCACGCCACGCCACCGCCGAGAAGGGCGAGGCGCTCTTCCAAGTCTTCACGGACGGGGCGGTGGCCATGCTCGAGCGTGTGCTCAAGTGGGATGGGCAGAGCTGGGAAGGTTGAACCCGAACGTCGCCTTACTTCTGACCGCCTTGGCCGCCGATGGCACCCGTCCGGTCGTAAGTCACGTTCAGCTCCGCGCTGTCGAGGATGAGGTCTTTCATCGCGGTGAGGAGCACTGCGCGGCTCACCTCGGACGGTGAGCCGGCAATCTGCACGGGCGCGGACAGCGCGTAGGCGGTGAGATGGTAAGTCTTCACGCCCGGCCCCTTCGAGTGCGGCGGGGCGTAGCCAGCGCGGCCATTGACGCTGTTGTTGCCGAGCGTGCCGACGCCCTGGACGTTCTTCGGCAGGCCGCTGACAGTGGCGGGAAGGTTGTAGAGCACCCAATACCACTTGGCCCGCCCCTCGGGGTCGAGGTGGTCCATGATGACGGCAAAACTCTTCGTGCCGGCGGGCGCGCCGATCCATTCGAGCGGAGGCGTGGCGCCGGCCCCATCGCCGGTGAACTCCACCGGGAGCGCGCCCCCGTTGGCCACGGCGGCGCTGCGCAAGACAAAGTTCCCGCTGCGCTTGGGCGTGTAGCTCGCCGCTGCCACCCCGCCGCGCTCGCCTCCCGGTGGAGGCGGGGGCGGGGGCGGGGGTGAGCCGCCCTTGCCAGAGCCTTGCTGCGGACCACCTTTGCCGCGCGGTTCACCGCCGCCGGGGCGGGGTGAGTAAGCCGCCGAGCGCACCTGGCCGCGCCCATCCACGTAGTCGAACTTCACCGTGCCGCCGTCGAGCACCGTGTAGTTTACGAAGCGCGTCTCGGTGCCGAGCTCATACCTCAGGCTGTAGCTCCGGTCCTGCGCCGTGAAGCCGGTGATGCGCGCGCCGCGCAAAGGCGCGCCGCCGTCGCGGCGCGGCTGGGCGCGCGGCTGCGGGTCCACCTGGCCGTCGCGCTCGACGACCTCGCCGTGGAAGCCGCCGTTGACATAGGGATACTTCGTCGAGCCGTGATAGTGATAGCCGAGCGCGGGCGTCTCGTGGCCGTTGAAGCTGTCGAGCTTCGCGGGCACGGAACCGTCCGGCTCGGTGAGGCCGAACATCGGATAGCCATCCAGCGCGTAGGCGATGGGCGCGCCCTGGCCGACGGTGCCCTGCAAGTGCAGCGGTGCGGCGTGATAGTGATAATCATCCGCGCGCCCGCAGTGGCCGCCCCATTGATCGAGTTCGCCAATCTCCTGCGCGACTTCGCCGCGATTGTTCTGTGGATTGAAAATGGGAATGCCATTCACGGCGAGCGCGATGGCCCCGCGCAGGAAACGGTTCTTGATGGAAGCCGGAGCTTTGGCAGGAACGGGATTCAGCGGGATGCGCCACGCGTTGTTGCCCGTGTAGGGCTGCGGCAAGGGCACCTGCTGCTGCCACGCGGTGATGCCCACCATCAGGTTGTGCGCGGGCATCCCATCCGCCTCGACGTAGAAGAACTGGCCGTCCACGCGAGTCCTGACCTTGGGAGCAAACGGCTGGAATGCCGACTGAAGCAGGCTGGTCTTGCTGCTGTCCTTCATCACGACTGCCGCCCGTGGCGCGGTGGCCTGCGCAAGCAGGACGACCTCATCGCCGTGCAACACGATTCGGTTCGGCGGCGGCACGGTGAAATCGTAACGCAGCCTGGCGTGTTCGTGCTCGCCAGCTCCGATGTCGTGGGCGCGGGCCGATGAGATGCCGAGGCCAAGCAAGAGCGCGGCAAAGAGCGTGGGCGAGAGTTCGGAGTGCATAGGTTCAGGGTGTGACTTCAACGAGTAAGGACGCGGCGACCCTTATTTCGCGTCTTGGGCAACCGGAAGTGTTTTCACCGGAGCTTCCGCCTTTGTCTTGGGCGCTGGAATGCGTTTGCCGGTGGCTTGGCTCACGACCACGCGCTGGAGGTTACGTCGGCTTCGGTGAAGGTCGCCATCAGAATCTGGTTCTCGCCGGTGCGCTGATAGTCATAAATGAGATAGGCCCTGCGATCGGGCGCTTGCACCCCATCGGGGTAGGAAACGCCCGCGCGCTCGTCAATGACCAAGCTACCGCGCCAGGTCTTGCCGTCATCGTCGGAGAGGCGTGCGGTGAGATGCGCACGGGTTTTCTTGTCCGGCGGTTCGTGCGTGACGAGCAGCAGCTTGCCCGAGCTGAGACGGCGGATAAAAAAGCGCGAGTTGGCGTGCGGGATGGTGGGCTCGCGGCCCGGCGACCAGGTCTTGCCATGGTCGGCGGATTCGCTCTCGCCGATGCGGTAGGCGGCGCGCACGAGCATCCACAGGCTGCCGTCCTTGCGCTCGACGACCATGTGCTCGTCGAAGACGCGCTTGGGCACCTTCGTCTGGCCGAGCAGCGACCACGTCGCGCCCTGGTCCCGTGCGATGTGGACGTTCGCGCCGTTCTCGGGGCCGAGGTCGTGACGATGCGCTTCGTCGGTGCGCTTGTCGGCGGCGCGTTCCCAAACGGACGCGGGCAGGAGCCACTCGCCGGGGCTCAGGACGGTGGGCTTGTTCATCATGATGCCGTTGCAGAGGCGGCGCGGCGCGGACCAGCGCGGGGCTTCATCGCCGGAGTTGTCGGAGACGATGGCCCAGACGCCGGAGCGGCCGTCCCACCACTGTTACGACTGCGCCCAGAAGAGCCAGAGGCGGCCATCCGGCGCGTGCCACAGGCAGGGATCGTAAGCACGCACAGGGCCGGGCGGGGCAAGCACGAGCTTCGGACTGGACCACGTCTTGCCATCGTCGCCGCTGGTGACGAGGACGACGTAGTTGCCGGGGCCTTCGCCGGGTTCGTCGGGACCGCCGGCATACCAGAGCGCCCGTTCGCCGCCCGTTCGCCGCGCGCTCGATGCCCGGGCTGCCCTGGAAAATGCGCGTCGAGTCGGCGTATTCTGGGCCGGGGGTGGGGTTGATGACTTGGGCAGTGAGCGCGGGGTCGTTCGCGGCGACGGTGTGAATGCAAAGGCTCAAGGAGAGCGTTGCCGCGAACACAAATCGGTGGTCCATACGCCGGCGATGCTACCGCGCGCTGTTTCGCAGGCCAAGCGGGGTCTGCCCCCTGCGGTGGATGAAGACACACCTGAAGCCGTGGGCACCGATGGGGCCGGGCTAGGCCGCCGACGCAGGCGCCGGCGGCGGCGGCGGCGTGACGGCCGGCGTGCTGTGACCGCTGCCGCTGTCCACGATGATGCGGGCGCGCTTCCACGCCTCGTTGAACAACCGGCCCGCGTCCGTGCCATCGAATTGCAGCACGAGTTCATCCAAGTCGTTCACCGCGTCGAGCATGGCGGCCACATCCGTCTCCACCTCCCGGAGCAACGCGCTGCGGCTCACGATGTCTCCGCGCGGCGCGTTCATCACACTGCTGAACGCCGTGATGCCGGCGGTGAGCGCGGCTACGCCGGCGGCGGCCTCGGCCAGGGCTCCTTGGCGGTGAGGTTGCCGTAACTGGTCTGGAGCGCGACGAGGTCCGTGCCGAAATCGGCGGGGTCTTTGCCGAACCAGGCGGATTTGTGGTTAGTGCTGTAGGCGACGGTGATGCACGCGCCCACCATGGTGAGTTGGTTTTGGATTCGCGAGTTCATGGCCAAAACCGTGGTCAGGACGTGTCGTGCCGCCAAGGGGAAAGTTCGGCGTAGCGCGGGCAAGGCATCTCCGAGGAAGAGGCGTGAAAACCACAGCCAATCCACGATAGACAGCAGAAACCCGCACAGCTACTCTTCAACCATGAGCGCGACCAAAGTTGCCATTTCCATGGATGAAACCCTGTTGCAACGGTTGGATAGACTGGTTGAAACCCGCTCATTCCGCAGTCGCAGCCAGGCCGTTCAGGAGGCTGTGTCCGAAAAAATCAGTCGCATGGACAAAAGCGCGCTCGCGCGGGAATGCGCCAAGCTCGACCGCAAATCCGAGCAGGCGATGGCCGATGAAGGACTCGCCACCGAGATTTCCGCATGGCCCAAATATTAAGAGGCGATATCTATTGGGCCGACCTCGCCCCGACCCAGGGACACGAGCAGTCCGGTCAACGCCCGGTGCTCATCTTGAGCAACGACATTTTCAACCAGCGCTCCGGCACGGTGATTGCCATGGCGCTGACCAGCCAACCGCAACGCGCGGGATTCCCCCTCACGCTGGAACTGGACGCCGCGAACCTGCCGAAACAATCCTGGGTGAAAATCAGCCAGATTCGCACGCTGTCCGTCGAGCGATTGAGCCGGAAAATCGGACGGGCCAAACCGGAGGAAGTGGAACTGGCAGTCACGGGCCTGAACCAGATCGTCGCTCCATGATGAAATTGAACCAGCTAGCGCAGCGCGTCCCGCCCGCCGCAAGGCGTGAGGCAGCGGGCGCGGGCGCGCCACACTGTTGCACCATGAAAGCCACGAAGGACGCTCCCAACCACGCCGCCGAAGACCCCGACCACGTGATTAACTTCAATGGCGAACGCTTCCTCGGGCCACATCCAGACGTAATGCCCGCAAAATGACCGATATGTTTCATCAATCCCGCACCCTCGCCACCCCGCGCGGCAAGCTGCTGCCGAAGCTGCTGAGCGGAGAGTTGAGCGTGGTGGCAGCGGCTGCTTCCGTCTGAGCATGTATTCGATTCGCCGAATTGATCGCCTGCAAGCCGAGGACATCGAGTATCTCGGCACGAAGCGGAAGTTCTGGTTCACCACGGACGGGCAGCGTTTCCTATTCAAGGCGGAAGAACGGGGCACGGGGGAAGACTGGGCGGAGAAGGTGGTCTGCGAACTGGCCCGACTGCTCGGCATTCCGCATGTCGACTACGAACTCGCGCACGAATATGAGGGACAGACCTCGATACAGCCCGGAGTAGTCTGTCCGACGTTCGTCCCACGCCCACAGGTGCTGGTGCTGGGCAACCAGCTTTTGGTCATTCAAGATTCAGCTTATCCGGCAGAAGAAGTTCGGAAGTATGGTGTGCGCGAATACACGGTGGAAGCGGTCGCGGATATCGTGTCGCTGCTGAAGCCACCAGCGGAGGAATGGATGCAGGCGACGCCGAGCGGAATCACCACATCGCTCGGCGTCTTCACGGGCTACGTGATGCTCGACGCGTGGGTGGCGAATCAGGACCGGCATCATCAGAACTGGGGAGCGATCTGGCAGGCGCCGGGCATTCGTCTCGCGCCGACGTTTGACCACGGGGCGTCGCTCGCGCGAAACCTCACGGACGAGGAAAGGAAGGAACGACTGCACACACGGGATAGGAACCGGACCGTGGAGCAATTTTGCGGACGCGCGCGATCGGGCTTTTATACTGCGACGCAGAAAGACAAGACGGTCCTAGCGATTGACGTTTTCCGGAGTTTCGCCGAACGAGATCCAAGCGCGGCGCGAATCTGGCTGGGCAAGCTTGCGGAGATCGACCAGATTGCCGTAGATGCAATTCTGGCTGAGATTCCGCCGCAACGAATGTCGCCAGTAACTCGAGAATTTACTTTGAAACTTCTAATGACGAACCAACGCCGACTTCTGGAGGGCATCGGGCAATGAATGCATTGCTTGTCGCCTCACGTTCGGCCGACCCGGACAAGGGTGGCTGGAGTCCCATTGGACGCCTGCAGTTCGAGGGCGGGATTTACCGTTTCGTTTACACGAACGGGGCGCGCACCGCGCATGGCTTTGCGCCGTTCAGCGGAATGGAGGATCTCGATGAAGTTTACGAGTCGCGTGAGCTGTTTCCGATTTTTGCGAATCGACTCCTTCCGAAATCGCGCCCGGAATATGAGGCATACCTCCGTTGGAGCGACTTCGATCCCGCGAACCCGCCCGACCCGATTGCCGTCCTCGGAGTGACCGAAGGAATCCGGCGGACGGACATGATCGAGTTGTTCCCATGTCCGGTGCCGGATGAACTCGGCTGCTACCTGAACAAGTTCTTTCTGCATGGTCTGCGCTACATGCCGGAATCGGCGCGGGAACGAGTGCTCGCGCTGCGACCCGATGAGCCGCTCGTCCCGATGCTCGATATCTGCAATCTGGCGGATCCCAACGCTGTAGCCCTCCGCACCTCGTCAGGCGATCAGGTGATGCTCGGCTACGTGCCTCGCTATCTGGCGCACGATGCTTGGAAGATTTTCCAAGGATGCCACCCCGATTTCATCCAAGTCTTTGCACATCGGGTGAACAAGGATGCGCCACTCCAGCAGCGCTTGCTTTGCCGGATGCAGTCCTGCTGGCCGGACGGATTCCAGCCATGCAGCGGTGAAGCCTTTCAACCGATCCCGCAGAGCGTGACGGCCCGTTGCGCCGGCTAGCCCGCGTCCTCGCGTGGCAGCGAAACTTGATGAAAGCGAGGTTGAGCTTGCCGCGCTCGATTGGTTCCAGACCCTGGGCTACGCAATCAGTCATGGTCCTCATATCGCGCCGGGCATCGCTCGACGGGGCACGCGATGCTTGGCTGACCGCCTGAGCTGGTTCGAAATCCGGGCTAATCCTATCACACCATGAATCCCAAGCCTTCGCCTGAGCCGCTGCCGCTGATTCCAAGCGGGTTGTCCGTGGAGAAGTTGGACAAGTGGATCAAGGCGGCCCCGGAGTTGCGCGCGCAGTTTGCGTCGGTTACAAGCATCCCATGAACTCCTCAGTGACACCCAATGACCTGGACCGGGCCGTCTTGGCCATGAAGCGCAGCAACGCGGCGATGCCGGACTTGTGCCGGCGCTTGTGCGAGGGCGACCTGTGGGTGCTCCTCCCGTATCACCCGGAACTCGCCGATCAGGACTTCGAGCTGAAGGAGGGCATGCCCTTCCCTTTCGTGCGGCTGAAGGACAAGGACGGAGAAACGGTGCCGGTGTTCTCGTCCGAGGCGCGCCTGCTCGAAGCGATGAAGAGGGGCAAGGTGCCGCCGCGCACCCATCTGCACGCCACCATGCCCGCCTTGCAACTGCTGCAAATCCTCGGCAAGTCGGAGATGAAGATGACGCTGAACAAGGGCTGCACCACGGGCGAGATCACGCTGCCGCCGGCACTGTTGCGCGACCTTGCGGACGGCTCCGCGCTCAAGCCGTTGGGGCTGGGAGGCGACGGGCCGAAGGAACAGTTGAAGTTGAAAATCCTCAACCCGGCGGATTACCCGACGTTCCTGATCCAGTCGGTGTTTGACCTGTTCCGCAAGCACGGCAACTTCCGCGCGGCGTGGATTCTCACCCTCAGGGCGCCGAAGCCGCAGCCGCCCGCCTTGCTGCCCTATTATCTGCTGGTGCTCATGGACCCGCGCGATGAGGTGCTCTTCCATGACTTCAACCTGGTGGCGCAATCGGCGCGCGAGAAGCACGAGGTGAGCATCAACCTGGCGGACGAGCAGAACCCGGCTTACCTCGCCGGCTTGTTCCGCAAGCTTCGCCCGTTCTATGTGGCGGCGGATTATCGCCCGCCCGGCCTGCCCGAGGGCGGCAGCGATGCAGCCTCTTCCTCCAAGCCATGACCCGCGCCCAGATGCTCTCCGTCGTGATTCAATTCCGCGACGTGTTCAAGCAGGCCGAGTGCACGATCCCCTCCGCGCACCTGCTGGCGCAACTGGATGCGATGGAGCTGCGGCTCATTGATGGCGAGGTGCCCACGGAGGAGTGGTCGCAGTTCTATCTGCAACTCGCGGCCTTTCAGGGTGAGCTGATGGGGTCGCTCGAAAAGCGGGCGGCGCAGATTGCCATGTATCTGGATGCGCAGGAGCGGCGGGACCCGGAGAAGTTCGCCCAAAACGTCTCGGCGCAGGACCTCCTCCGGCTCTGGCGTTCGCCCGGCCATCGGGAGAAGGTTTTCGGCAAGCTGCCCATCGCGGAGCGGCGGGAGTTGGAGGCCCAGGAGCGCAAGTGGCAGGCGGGAGCAAGCTGAACCGGGAGAGCCTGTATCGCCTGATTTCCAGTCGGGGCAATCCGAGGCTGTCGAGTTTGGTCGCGGTGCTGACGGCGATGGGCTTGAAGGTGACGTTCGCGGCGGCGTGAAGGCGGACGGGCGGAGGGCGAGTCGGCTTTGGGAGAGAACCCTCGTAACGTGTTGATTTCCTCTCGGTTGCCTGCCTAAACTCGGCCACAGACGGCCCTTTCCCGGCTGCGGGTGGCGGTTTCCAAGGCGTTACCGGCCATTTCCTTCCTGTAATTGCCGGTTTCCGGGGTGTCAGTGGCGATTTATGACCAGTCAGGGGTGGTTTCCATGAGTGCGATGCGGGTTTCCGGGCTGCATCCAGCAATCGCCTTCATGTAAGTCCCGATTTCCACGATGTAAGGGGCAATTTCTGCCGTGTCAGTCCTGGTTTCCTGACTGTCAGCGGGGATTGCCGGGAGGTAAATCCGGGTTGCCGGAATGTCAGCGGCGGTCGCAGGCAGCGCACCGCTCCGGCCTATCAGATTCGGGTTCGCTTGGCCGGTCGGCTTGAGGAACGCAGCGGCGCGCGCTTCCTGCCCTACCTCCGTGGTGGAATCGGACGACACCGGGTTGGTGTTCATCCGGCTGCGGCGGGCGGATGCGAAGGCTTGATGGGCCGCAGCGCCCCATGGCCTTGCGCTTCCCTCAGTTCGCTCAGGTCAGATTGCAGCAGAGGTAATCTCCCCGGCCTGACCGTTCCAAATGGTTTCGCCAACTGTCGTTGAGTTCCGGAGGCAAGCGGAGTTGGCCAGCGCCGGAAGGCCGGCCAGCGCCACGGCGGCAGCGCGCACCTCGTGGAGCACCGCCTCCTGCTCGGCGCGAAGGTAGCGGAGTGAACCCGCCGCCCAGTTCGTCCGCCACCGTCTGCCGACCAGCCTCGGGGCCCAGATAGAGAACTTTCCCGCGAAGGGCTGCGGAGCGGAGCGAAGGGCTGCGGAGGCCAGCAACGGAAAAGCCCGGGCCGGGGCAAAGTAATAAGTGAGGAGACCGCTAGTCTGGTGGTTGACTCATCACTCAGCCGGAAGCTGGCAGTTGAACGGCGGCCCCCGCCTCGCTTCGCCTAGAGGTCAGCCAGCAAACGGTCCGCCTGCGCCATCGTCACCTCCGGGTTTCCCTCCGTCCAGATCACGTAGTCCGCCGGCGTCACCTTCTTCTCGATGGGCCACTGCGCGGCGAGGCGCTGCTGGATTTGCTCCGCGCTCCACCCGCGCGCCGCCAACCGCTGCTGTTGGGTCGCTGCCGAGCATGCCACGCAGACCACCTGGTCGAAGTGCTTCGCCACGTGCGTCTCGAACAACAGCGGGATCACTACGACGCCCAGCCGCAGGCCGTCCAGCCGCCACTGCTCCACCTGCGCCAGCCACAAGGCCCGGATGCGCGGGTGCAGGATCGCCTCGAGCTGCTTGCGCGACATGTCACTGGCGAAGACGCGCCGCGCCAGCTCTTCCCGCCGCAACGAGCCGTCCGGGGCCAGCACCGCCGCGCCGAACATTTCCTGGATCGCCCCCAGCGCCGGCTGCCCCGGCTCCACCACCTTGCGCGCCAGCACATCCGTGTCCACCACCGCGATGCCGCGCCGCTCCAGCCACTGCGCCACGGTGCTCTTGCCCATGCCGATCCCGCCGGTCAGGCCGAAAATCTTCGTTGGTGTCACGGCGGAAAACTATCGGCAGCCAGCGCGGCGGGGCGAGCAGGAACTTCCCGCGCCGCTGGCAGCCGGTTCGCCCGGACGGTGCGCGGGAAGAACCGGCGGGGCCGGGACACGTTGAATGATTTGAAGCGAGGCGCTTCGGATGAAGCGCTCAAACGACCGCAAACCATCTGCCGCTGTGCCGAAGTCCATGACCACCGAATCATTCCGCCTTGTTCCCGGCGGTTCCTTAGCCGTGAATCACACTGCTACCATCCGTCCACCCAACCCGCCCGAAAGCGGCGCTGAAGCCGCCGTAGTCCAAACGCTGGCGCGACTCACCCACGGCCCACTGCGACGCGAAGCGTCTGGACTACGGCGGCTTCAGCGCCGCTTTTCCCTGCCGGTGCTCGGCCTCCTCAGCGCCCTGCTCATCACCACCCTCCCCGCCGCCGCGCAACCGCAACTCCTCGAAGCCGAGGATCACAAGCCCAAGGCCGCCGCGGTCTATGCCGACGCGCGGGCGTCGGGGAAGAAATCCGTCATCGCGCTGCTGCCGGCGGGCGGGCGGGTGTTTGAGTTCGCGAAGGAACTCCCGGCGGGCGATTACGTCGCGACGGCGTGGCTCGAAGCCGTGCCCGCGAGCCTGCTGCACACGCTGGCCGTCACGTTCAAGGCGGACGGCGCGGCGCGGGTGATTGACCAGGCACAACTCGATGCCCGGCCCGGGTTCCGACCGTTTCAACTAGGGTTCTTCCATCCCGGCGGCAAGGCGTCCATCACGCTGGATGCGGCGGGCAAGAGCGGCTTCGACCAGATGCGCGCCAGCCCCGGCGACGCGGAGAAGGGCGTGACCGCCGCGCTGGACATCGAGGAGTCCACGAGCGGCAAACAGAAGAAGGCCGACGCCAACCGCGACGAACTCTCCGAGTTGCTCGAAGGCGCGAAGAGCGCCGACGCGCTCAAACCCACGGACCTCCGCGTCGCTTGCGACCGTGTCGAGCTGACGCTCCTGCGCGCCGCGCCTGTGGCCGTGGCGAGTGTCTCGGTGGCCAAGATTCACTACGCACCCGGCGACACGGTGAGCGCGAAGGCCGAACTGCTTGGCGGCGCGGCGGGCGGGGCGTTCACGTTCCGAGTGGAGGTCGTCACGGAGCTGGACGCGACGCGCGAAGTCTTCAGCACAAACTTCCAGCTCGCGCCCGGCGAGCGGAAGGAGTTGCCGTTTCAGTTCAAGTTGAGCAACGCCGAGTTCGGCCACGAGCTGCGCGGCGTGCTGGTCGCGGGCGGGAAGGAAGTTCACTCCAGCAGCGAGTTCTTCGGTGTCAGCAAGAACGTCTATCGCGTCGGCATCACCGGGCGGCACGTGGGCCAGAGCACGCGCGGCCTCACGCCGGAGCGCGCGGCGGAAGTGATGGCCACGAACGTGCGCGCCTACGCGAACTACTTCGAGTGCTTCGCCTGGGCGCCGTGCGATTACTCGGACCTCACGCCGAAGACGGAGGAGTTCGTCTCCGGCCAGACGCAGTATCCCGGCAGCGTCGCGGGCATGAAGCTCCAGCTCGCCGAGGCGCACCGGCGCGGCCTCAAGGCCATCACTTACGGCAAGGCCTGTGGCGCGGGCATCAGCGGCTTCCTCACGTATCAGCAACACCCAGAGTTCTTCGGCCACGCGTTCGGCAGCGGCCCGGCGACGGAGCAGATGAGCACCTTCCTTTTGGAGCGGATGCTGGAGAATGACTACAACTTCAACCGCCCCTCCGACGGCGGCTGGCGGCACTGGGCGAGCCTCTGGACGCGCTTTGATTTCAACCCCGCCGTGGACTTCGGCGCGGATGAGCTGGTGCGTAGCGCGGAGATGTTCGGCTGGGACGGCGTGCGCTGGGACGGGCACTTCACCGAGAACCAGCACCGGTGCATTGACCGCATCAACGCGAAGCGCCCCGGCTACGTCCACGGCTACAACTCGGCCTTCGCCAACTGCGGCTCGAAGCTCTTCCTCCCGCCGGACCAGAGCGATTTCCACGACATCGCGAAGGACCACGGCCTCATCATGGACGAGTCGGTGCGCGGGCACAGCCGCTGGAGCGACGGCTCGATGCGGACGTTCTACGAAGGCATCTGCCGCGAGGCGGACTACGTAAAGCGCATCGGCGGGCTGCCGCTCTTCATCACGTTCGACATGGGCAGCCGACAGGACGTGACGTGGAATGTCCTGAGCGGCCTCGCGGCCGGCCAGCGCTACACCTATCTCACGTCGCCGGGTGACTACGCGTTCGGCACGTTGCCGAAATTTCTGACGCGCTACTCGGCGTTCGTGTGGGACGACACGGCGATGGTGGCGAACGCGGCGCAGCATTTCCAAGTCACACTCGCGCCCGGCTCGCCGCCGACTGCGGCGGTGTGGTTCGACCAAAGCACGTGGCTTCGCAAGCTGCCCGACGGCCGCCAGCAAGTGCTCTTGCACCTGCTGAACTTCCCCGGCTACCGCCACTACGCCCAACGCGTGCAGACGCCGCCGACTTGGCTCTCGAACGTGACGGTCAGCGCGAAGCTGCCGGTGGGCGCGAAACTCGCCCGCGCTTTCCACGTCTCGCCGGACTTGGTGGAAGGGCATCACACGCTCACGCCGAAGACCGAGGGCGACGCCGCGACGCTCGTGCTGCCCGAGGTGAAGCTGTGGAGCATCGTGGTGCTGGAGTTTAGTGGGGCAGGTGTCCCGCCTGCCTCCCCGGGCGTCTCGCCCGTGAACATTTCCCTCGCGGACAAACAACCCAACCGGCAGGCGGGACGGCTGCCCCACTACCCGCTCACCACGCCAGTCGAAGACGCGACGAAGCATTTCGCCGAGGAGCAACAGAAGAAGGAGCACGAAGCCAAGCTCGCCGCCGAGAAGGCCAAGGCCAGCATCGGCACGCCCATTGCCGCCACGCCGTCCGCGGCCGCGGATCCCGAAGCCAACGCCGACCCCGCCGCGCTGGCGCAGCACTTCAAAAACTTCACCCGGCCCGCTACGCCCGCGCTGCGGCGCAACGGCGTCGTGGACGTGCATCACGCGCGCGGCGCGTTCGCGTGGCTGAACCCGATGGACATCGCGCTCCAGCTCGCGGGCGGCGGCACTTACACGCCGTCGTGGGTGGACCGCGTGGGCTTTCGCCTCGGGGCGGGCGGCGCGATGGAAGATTTCCCGGACAGCTACGACGCGCTCTTCGAGAATGATGTCCTCGTGCTCGACAACGTGCAGGCCGTGGACCTCGGCGCGCAGCGGCGCACGATGATTGCCGACTTCGTGCGCGCGGGCGGCGGGCTGCTCGTGATGGGCGGCTGGTTCAATCTCTCGCAAGGCGCGGACCGCAACACCGCGCTGGCCGAGCTGCTACCCGTGACCCTCGCCAAGCAAGGCAACCTCGCCACGAACGCCGCCGGCTTCGCGCTTACCGCCGCGCACACCGACTTCTTTCCGAAAGTAGACTGATCGCGCACCGGCGTGGCGTTCCAAGTGGACCAGTCGCCGGTGAAGCTCAGCGCGGAGGTGCTCGCGAAGGCGGGGCCGCACCCGGCCATTGTGAGCGGCACGTTCGGCGCAGGCCGCGTCATCGTGGTGCTGGCGAACCCACACGGCGATGGAGCGCCGAGCATTGCTCGGCCTGACACTACGAACGCCAAGCCGAGCGATGCTCGGCGCTCCGGCTATTGGCAATCGCCCGAGTGGCCGCGCGTGCTGGCCGCGTGCCTCGTGCACTTGGCGAAGGGTTCCGAAGCAGTCACCACCAAGACCATCGCCAAGCGGGCGCTCGACAAGAAGAAGGTTCTCCCCGACGACCTGATGCTCGATGCCTCCAGCCTCGCCGCGCCCGAGCTGGCCAAGCGCCTCCGCAGCGCGCGCGACAACATCGTGGACACCGAGACCGCCCAGACCGTCCTGCGCGTGGCGCTCGACAACAAGGTCACGGACACCGAGTTGCTCACCGCCGTGGTCGAGGCCGCCGGGCCGTTCATGGACGCGGGCTTCGCCCCGCTCGGCGTGCAGATGGCGCAGAGCGACCTTGATGTGCTCCGGCGCGTCGGCTACCGCGTGCTCGGCCTCGCGAAGAACAAAGCCCACCGCCCGCTCGTGGAGAAGGGCTTGAAAGAGCAGAACGTCGAGTGCATCCGCGCTGCGCTCGTGGCGCTCGGCGAGATTGGCGACCCCGCCGCCGCGCCGTCCGTGACGGAGTATCTCGCCATCGGCACAGAGAAGTTGCTCGCCGTCTCCGTCCTGCGCCGGCTCGGAGCGGCTGCCGACTTCACTGCGGCCTTGGAGCACTACGCGCACGCGTTGCGACGGCTCACGGAGCTGCACAGCGGGCGGAAGTCCGTTTTGAACACGCTCTACGGCGGCATGGCCTTCAGCCTCACGCCCGCGCAGCGCCGCCTCGCGCTGAACGAGCTGCGCACCGTGCAGGACCTGGAGGCGCGGGCGAAGCACGACAGCGCCTACTTCGCCGCCAGCCTCGGGAAGCTCACCGACACCGAGTGGCGCGCCTTCACCACGTTCCTCGCGGGCACGAGCAACGCCGCCGTGGCCCCGTTGGCCCACGCGACGTTCAGCAAGCTACCCAAGGCGCAGACCAAACCTTGGCGTGCGGAACTGGCAAAGGCGCAGCTCCAGCAAATCCGTTTGCTGGCGGAGGACTGAGCCAGGCGGCGGGGCCGACAGCCAGATTGCCGACTGCATTTTCTCCTGCTCTTAATCTTAATCTTAATCTTAATCTGCGCCGTGCCAGTTGGAACGCGGAGCAGGATGAAGAGCAAGATTACGAGCACGAGTAAGAGCCGATGAATCAGCCGATGAACCCACCCACCGTTCTCATCGTGGATGACGAGAAGCCGACGCGCGATGGCTTGCGCGCGGCGCTCGAGGACCGTTACGACGTGTATGTGGCCGAAGACGCCGCCACGGCGATGAACCTGCTTGAGCAAGACCACTTCGCCGTGCTGCTCACCGACCTTCGCCTGCCCAAGGAAGACGGCCTCAAGCTCATCGCGCGCGCCAAGTCCCTGCCCAAGCCGCCCGTCTGCATCCTGATGACCGCCTACGGCTCCGAGGACGTGGCGGTCGAGGCCATGAAGCGCGGGGCGGACGACTACATCGCCAAGGGTAAGATGCAGATTGACGAACTGGAGCTGCGCATCGCCCGCGCGCTCAAGGGGCAGAAGCTCGAGGAGGAAAACCAGAACCTCCACCAGCGGCTGGAGCGCAAGTTCGGCGTCGAGCACCTCATCGGCGAGTCGGCGGTGATGCAGGAGATTCAGGAGACGATTCAAACCGTCGCGCCCAGCCGGGCCACCGTGCTCATCACGGGCGAGAGCGGCACCGGCAAGGAAATCGTCGCCAAGACGATTCATCAACTCAGCCCGCGCGCGAAGGCCCCGCTCATCACCGTTCACGCAGCGGGCTTGTCGGCGACCTTGCTGGAGAGCGAGTTGTTCGGGCACGAGAAGGGCGCGTTCACCGGCGCGCATGAGCGGCGGCTCGGGCGCATCGAGCAGGCGCAGGGTGGCTCGCTGTTCTTCGATGAGATTGGGGAGATTGACGCCACGGTGCAGGTGAAGCTACTGCGCTTCCTCGGCGAGCGCACCTTCGAGCGCGTCGGCTCCAGCAAGACGCTCATGTCCGACGTGCGGCTCATCGCCGCGACGAACAAGAACCTCGTGACGCTCGTCCAGTCCGGTGCGTTCCGCGAAGACCTCTTCTTCCGCCTCAAGGTCGTCGAGATTCATTTGCCGCCGTTGCGCGAGCGCACGGAGGACGTTCCCCTGCTCGCCCAGCATTTCCTTCGCGACTCCGCCGCCGAGAACGGCAAGGACGTGACCGCCATCGCGCCCGACGCGCTGGAGCTGCTCATGGCCTACAAGTGGCCCGGCAACGTCCGCGAACTGCGCACGGCCATCGAGCACGCGGTCGTCTTCGCGCGGGGCAAGGACGTGACGGCCCGCGACCTGCCGCAGAACATCCGCCTGGGCCAGAGCAGCCTGCCGACGCCCGTTTCCGCCATGCCCACCAGTGATTTGAACGTGCATGAGGTCGAGAAAGAGCTGGTGGTGCGCGCGCTCAAAGAGGTGGACGGCAACCGCACCGCCGCCGCGAGGAAACTCGGCGTCAGCCGCCGCACGCTGCACCGCAAGCTGCACGAATTTCACCTGGAGGGGTTTTGAGGAGAGGGGACATGTGGCGGGTGACAGGTGGCAGGAGGGCATCGGAAAATCCGCCCTTTCGTGTATGGCCGCTGCGCGTTGACCAGTGGCATCGTCCAGCCACGCACATACTGAACACCGCGCGCCCCTTGTCACCTGCCGCCTGCCACCTGTCGCTTCCCCGCTAGCCATGCCCACGCTTCAGGAACTAATTCACTCCTTCGAGGAAGGCGCGGGCGCGCGGGCGTTAAAGCGCATCGGCTTCATCGTCGCCTTCGCTGTGCTGGCGCTGGCGTATGACCTGCGGGCCTGGCGCAACTTCTCGAACCCCGACGCCATGGACGCCGCGCAGGTCGCGCGCAACCTCGCCGAGGGTCACGGCTTCACCACCCAGTTCATCCGCCCGGCCAGCCTCTACCTCGTCGGGCAGAAGACCGGCACAGCCTCGCTGACCAACGCGCATCCCGACCTCGCCCACGCGCCCGCCTACCCCGCCTTGCTCGCCGGCGCGATGCGCACGCTGCCCTTCGACTTCAAGTTCCCGGCGGACGAACCGTTCCGCACCTGGCAGCCGGAGCAAGTCATCGCGGCAGTGAACCAAGCCCTCTTCCTCTTCGCCGTCCTGCTCGCTTGGCGGCTCGCGCGCAACCTCTTCGACCCCGTCGTCGCGTGGCTCTCTGCGGGCGTCATCGTCGGCGCGGACTTGCTGTGGCGCTTCAGCATCTCGGGCCTTTCCACCATGCTCGCGCTCGCGCTGCTCATGCTCGTGGCGAACCTCCTGGTCGCCGCCGAGCGCGGCTCGCGCACCGAGGACTGGGGCGCGGCGCGGCTCTACTTCACCGCGTTGCTCGCGGGTGCGCTCGTGGGCGCGCTGGGCCTCACGCGCTACGCGCTGGGCTGCCTCATCCTGCCGGTGATGCTCTACTTCAACTTCTTCTTCGCCCCGCGCAGCCTGAGCCTGGGCTTCGCGGCGCTGCTCGGCTTCGCGGCGGTGATGGCTCCGTGGCTGATGCGCAACCACGAGTTGAGCGGACGGTTCTTCGGCGTCGCCAGCCTCGCGGTGCATCAGACCACCGACCGCTTCCCCGGCGACCGCGTCGAGCGCCTGCTGGACCTAGAGAACAAGTTCACCCACGAAGACCTGCGGCAAGTTAGCCTCGACGAATACTGGGCCAAGCTCGCGGACAACTTGCCCGGCATCCTGCAAAACGACCTGCCGCGAATCGGCGGCAGTTGGGTCGCGGCGTTCTTCCTCGCCGGCCTGCTCGTGCCCTTCCGCAACCCCGCGCTCGGGCGGCTGCGCGTCTTCGTCCTGCTCTCGCTCGCCGTGCTCGTGGTCATCCAAGCCCTCGCCAAGACTCACGTCGCCGCGCTCGCGCCGGACGTGAACTCCGAGAACCTCCTCGTCGTGCTCGCGCCGCTGGTGTTCATCTTCGGCACCGGGCTGTTCGTGCTGCTCGTGGACCAGCTCGAACTCCCGCCCTTCGGCGCACGCGGCACCGTCATCGGCCTGTTCCTGCTGGTCGCGTGCGCGCCGATGCTCTTCGCGCTCGGCGGCACGCCGCGCTCGCCGATGGTGTATCCGCCGTATCACCCGCAAGTCATTCACGAGCGCGCGGGCTGGCTGGCCGAACGCGAGTTAATGATGAGCGACATGCCTTGGGCCGTGGCTTGGTATGGCCGGCGCGACTGCGTCTGGCTGCCGAGCAACGTGGGCGAAGGCTTCGCCACCGTGCATCGCGTGCGCCCCGTCGCCGCCATCTACCTCACCGCGCTGACCCTCGACCAGAAACTCGTCTCCGAACTCCTGCAAGGCGACGACCCCGCGTGGGGCGACTTCGCGGCGAACGCCATCGTGCGGCGCGAAATCCCCGAGGGCTTCCCGCTGAAGTTCGCCTTCGCCGAAGGTTTCCCCTACCAACTCTTCCTCGCCGACCGCGAGCGCTGGAAGACTGTGGCGAAGTGAGGGTCGCGGCCCGTGCCGGCGACTTGCAGTCGCCGCCCGGCTCGCACGTTGCCAACGGGCGGCGGCGGCGAACCGCCGGCATGGTGCATCGTCACAACCGTGGCGCGGCAGGCTTCGTCGGATTCGCCGCGTGGTCCGCGCCTTTCACCTTGAGCTGGCGACGGAAGACTTTGTCGCCCGCCGTCACGTAGAGAACGTCGCCGTTCGGGCCGCCGAAGGTCAGGTTGCTGCTCTTGCCGTTCGGCGTGGGGATGATGCAGTTCACGCGGCCCGCTTGGTCGCAGACTTGCAGGCCCAGGCGCGTGGCGACCCAGAGGCGACCGTCGCGGTCCGTGCGCAGGCCGTCCGCGCCGCTGTCGTCGGCGGTGTCGGGCATGTGCAGGTGGAAGTAACGCTGCTTGTGCTGGAGCGTGCCATCCGGCTGGATTTGGTAGCTGTAAACCCAGTGCGAACGGCTGTCGGCGACGTAGAGGAGCGTCTGGTCTGGTGAAAGCGTGACGCCGTTCGAGAACTTCAGGCCCGTATCCACGATTTGCTTGGAACCGTCGGGCTTGATGAGCCAGACCTTGCTGGTATTCGTGTTCGCGCCGGTCCAGTTCGGATCGGTCACGTAGAGGTTGCCGTTCTGCGCGACGACCAGGTCGTTGCCGCGGAAGCCGTCGGCGATGACCGTGGCCTTTCCGCTCGCGTCGTAGGCGATGATTTGGTTCTCCCCGCCGGCGACGGCGTAGAGCCGGCCGTCGGGACCGAAGCGCTGGCCATCGCCTTTCTTGGTCTCGGCGAGGAACACGCTCACCTTGCCATCGAGGCCGACCTTGTAGGTCTTGCTGTTGGGCACGTCGTTGTAGAAGACCTCGCCCGCCGCGTTCGCCGTCGGGCCTTCGGTGAACTTGCAGCCCTCGGCCACGAGCTGCCAATCCGCGCCGGGCACCAATATTTCCTTCAACTGCGGCGAGCCGAGACCGGCCTTGGTCAGCTCGGGCCAGCCCTTCCAGAGGAAGCGCAGCGCGTCGGGGAACACGGCCGTGCCGTGTTTGCCGTTGTGGCCGCCATCGCCCCACGCGTGCTCGACTTCGTAACCGGCGAACTTCAGCGCACGCTCCATCTCCTCGTTCGCCTTCCACCAGTCGCCGCCGTAGATGTTCTGGTCCGCGCTGCCGTCCTGGAGATATACGCGGATGGCCTTGGGCTCATACTTGCGGATGAGCGTGGGGTAAACATTCCCGCCGCGCAGGCCCACGTAAGTGCCGATGGCGCTGAACACGCGCGTGAACGCCTCGGGCCGTTCCCACGCCGCCGTGAAGGCCGCAATCGCCCCGCTGCTCGCGCCGCCGATGGCGCGGTCGGTGCCGTTGGTGGACAACTTCACGCCGTGCTTCGCCTCGATGAACGGCAGCAGCTCATCGAGCAGGAACTTCGCGTAGTCGCCGCCGAGGCCGTCGTATTCGTAGCTGCGATTGAAGCGGTCCAGCGCGTTGGTGGACGGGGCTTTCACGCGCCCATGCATGACGAAGACGCCGACCAGCGCGGGGATTTCCTGCTTGTGAATCAAGTTGTCGAAAGCGGTCGGTGCGCTGAAGCCGCCGCCGTCTTGGAGCACCATCACGGGCGCGGGCTTGGCGCGGTCGAGCTGCGCGGGGAGATAGATGGTGTAGTCGCGGACGGTGCCGGGGAAAACCTTGCTCTGCTCGAACGTGCCCTTGACCAGCTCGCCCTTGGGCACGCCCGGCTGCGGGAGCGAGTCGGGGCTGGGCTTGTAGTCATCGGCGGCGCGGAGGCTGGTGACGACGAGGAGCGACGCGAGGAGGAGAGTGGGCTTCAGCAGTTGCATGGGGAGTTTTTTGCCACGGATGGAAGCCGGATGGAACACTGATTGTGGGAAGGAAGGTCAACGCCGACTACTGCTCCCCGATGCAGTAGAGGTATTGCCCGCTGCGAAGGTAGATGAACTTGCCGTCGAAGGCGGGCGCGCCGCCGTGGCCTTCGCCGAGGCGATTGCGCCGGAGCTCCTTGAGCTGTCGGCCCGGCTCGAACACCACGGTGTCGCCGAGATCGGTGCAGAGGAAGAGGTGGTTGCCCGCGAGCGCGAGGCTGGCGTAGAGGTTCGCTCCGCCTGCAGCCGGGCGACCGGCGGGCACGGGAAACTCCAGGTCGCGGCTGGCCACGAGCTTGCCGTTCTGCGCGTCGAGGATGTGGAACTTGTATTCGTTGGCGGCGGCGTAGATGAGGCCGCGGTCGTAAACCGCCGAGGCGTAGAAGGTGCCTTCCAGCTCCTGATCCCAGAGTTGTTTGGCGGTCCACTTGTCCGGGGTCGCGGCGGAGAAACGCAGCGCGCTGGAGCCGGTTTGGATCAGGTAGAGCGTCTCGTCCTGCACCAGCGGGCTGGCGAATTTCAGCCCGCCCAAGTCCGTGGCGAGCAGCTTGCCGTCCGCGACGCGCACCACCTGACCGGACGGCATGGCGAGGACTTCCACGCCGCCGATCTTCGCGACGACCGGCGTGCCGTAGCTCTCGGGCACGGCTGGGTTTTTCCAAACTTCCTTCCCGGTCTTCGGGCTGAGGGCAAGCAGATAGGACAGCGTCACTAGCAGCTTGCCGCCCGCGAGCACGGGCGAAGTGGCGCGGCCGTATTCCGTGGCGGTCTTGAGGTTGATGTGGCGAATCCACTGCCGCGCTCCATTCAGGTCGTAGCACGCGACGATGCCGGTGCCGAAGACGACATAGACAAACTCGCCGTCGCTGATCGGCGTGGGCGTGGTGTTGCCGGCGTCGGCGAGGAGCGGGCGTTCGGCGACGGCGTGGGGCAAGTCGGCGAAGTCGTTGGCTTTCTGCCAGAGGATTTTTCCGTCGTCGTCGTTGACGCAGAAGAGCCAGGCGGGATCGGCAACGAGGAAGATTTTCCCGCCCACGACGACCGGGGAGGAATACTTGTTGGGGCCGATCTTGGTCTTCCAGCGGATGTTTTTGGTGTCGCTCCATTCGAGCGGCGGCGTGGCGAGCGGGTAGCGGCCGGAGCCATCGCCGCGCCAGCCCACGCTGCTGTCGCTGGCGTGACCGCAGGCGGCGAAGAGCAGGCAGCCGAGGAGAATTTTCCAAACAGAGCAGCGCGTCATTTGGCCAGCGGGGCTTTGATGTCGTAGCAAATGATCTCGACCGGCGTGCGCACGAAGAGTCGGCCGCGCGCGATGACCGGCATGCTCCAGTCCAGCAGGCCGCGCTGCGAATTGCGCCCGAGGTTCGTCAGGTCGTGCAGCTTCTCGACGCGGCCTGTTTGCCGGTAGCCGCTCGCGCTGGCCTCGACCAGCGTGAGCCGCTGGTGGTCGTGGATGAAGAGCAGACCGTCAGCAGCGGTGAGGGACAGGCCGAGGTGAAAGCCCGGTTCCTTCCAGCGCAGCTTGCCGGTCATCAGGTCGCTGCAACGGAAGGAGTAATTCTGTTCGCCGGGCTTCGCGCCGATGTCGGCGGCGTCCTTGCGTGAGTCAATGTAGAAGCCGTAGATGCAGCCGTCCCAAATCACGAGCGGCGTGACCGCGTCGTGGATTTCAACATTGGACCAGAGCACCTTGGGCTTCGGGTCCGGCTGGCTGAAGTCGCACTCGACGAGCGAGGGCACCCAGCCGTTGAGCGAGTCCAGATAGAGGTTCGGGCCGACGGGTTTGAGGCTGCCGTTGGCCCACGCGGGGGATTCCTGCGGGCCGGTGCATTCCCAGTTCCAGAGCTGCTGGCCATCGGACTGGCGCAGGATTTTCCACTGCCGGTTGCCGTGGACGACGAGGCATTCTTCGTTGCGGAACTTGATGGGCAGGCCGCTGCCGGTGATGAGGCCGGGGCCGCGCGAGCCGGGCGGGCAATCCTCCTCGTATTTCCAGGCGACCTTCCCCGTGGCCGCATCGTAGGCGTAGAACTGCATCTTGTTGCTCACGTCGGTCTTGGCCCAGGCGGGGATGGCCGGGTTGCCGCCCTGCCAGTAGAAATAGGGAATCTTGTCGCCCAGCGGGATGAGCGAGCCGTTGAAACCTTTCCACTCCAAGTTGCCCGCGCCCTTCAGCGTGCCGTCCAGGTAAGGCGACTCCTGCCTGAAACTGCGTTGCCAAACGATGGCCCCGGTCTGGCGGTCGAAGCAAAACGCGTCGCCGAAGGTGCCGATGGTGAAGACGTGTTTGTCCGTGATGGTGGGCGTGGCGCGCACGCCGAGCATGCCCCAGCCGACATGCCAGATGGGCGGCACGTCGTAGGTGTGGCTCCACTTTTCCTTGCCCTTGGTGGCGCTGATGCAGCGGACGGTTTCCTTGCGCTGATTGTCCTCAAGCTGCGCGTAGCAAAGGTCATCGCCAGCGACGGACGGGTGATTGGAACCGGCCGTGACCGGCGTGCGCCAGAGCACCTTCGGCCCCTCCTTGGGCCACGCGCGCAGCAAGCCCCTCTCCGCCGAAGTGCAATCGCCGTTCGGTCCCGCCCAGCGCGGCCAGTCCCCGGCGTGGCAGAGGCAAACGAGGAGGAGCATGAGCGAAAGGGGTCGGTGCATAGCGTGCGGCAGAGTGTCGGACCGAGTCGGGGAGGAAAACTTCAGCCCGGGTTCGGGCCGCATAAACAGGCTTGCCCGGCCGGGCAAGGAAACGAAGGATGCCGGCCGTAAGCACGATGCCAGTTTCCAAAACCAACCACCCACCCACGTCGCTCATGCACTCTTTGAACCGCCGCCGCTTCGCCCAGCTCACCGCCGGGGCGCTCCTCACCACGCCACTCGCCCGCGTTGCTGCGGCTGCTGACAAGCCCAACTCCAAAGTCGCCGGCGTCCACATCGGCATCAACGCGCCCTACAGTTTTGGGCCCGGCGTCATGTCCGCCGACGACATCCTCAAGACCTGCGTGCAACTCAACCTCAGCGCCATCGAGCTGCGCACCCAGCCCATCGAGGCGCAATTCGGCGCGCCTGCCAACCTCACCAGCCCCAAGGTCAAAGTCCTGCCCGCTGGCGCCGCCGAGGACCACGCCAAGCAGCTCCGCGCCTGGCGTGAGACCGTGGACATGGAGAAAGCCCGCGCCTTCCGCAAGCACTGGGAAACCACCGGCGTCTTCATCGAAGTCATCAAGGTGGACGGCATCTTCAAGATGACGGAGAGCGAACTCGACTACGCGTTCACCCTCGCCAAGGCCCTCGGCGCGCGCGGCATCTCCACCGAGATTGGGAAGGACGACGACCACAAGCGCGTCGGCAAGTTTGCCGACAAGCACAAGATTTACCTCGCCCTCCACGGCCACGCGAGCACCGGCCCGGAACATTGGGAGAAGGCCTTCACGCACGGGGAATACGTCGGAGCCAACGTGGACATTGGGCACTTTGTCGCCGGCGACCACGGCTCGCCCGTCGAGTTCATCAAGAAGCACCACACGCGCATCACGCACGTCCACATCAAGGACCGCAAGAAAGGCAACGGCCCGAACACGCCCTTCGGCGAGGCCGACACGCCGATTGGCGAAGTCCTGCGCCTCATCCGCGACAACAAGTGGCCCATCCAGGCGACCATCGAGTTCGAATACAAGGTGCCCGCCGACTCGGACCGGATGAAGGAACTGGCCAAGGCCATCAAGTTCTGCCGTGAGGCGTTGAGCTGAGCTGGCTGCCGCCGGCGATGCTGTTGTCGCCGATCCGGCGGCGACTTCGTTCGGCCGTTCAACTCCACCTCGGTCGGGGCGAAGCAAGCTGGTGTGACGCAGGGATTCGACCGGCGGCCCGCTTGCTGGACCCCGGTTTTTCCTCGCCAAGTTTTCTCCGCACAGGCAAACACTCCCGCTTTCTTATGAGCGAGCAAATCGTCATTCTGGACTTCGGTTCCCAATACACTCAGGTCATCGCGCGCCGCATCCGCGAGTGCAACGTGTATTCCACCATCCTGCGCTACGACACCCCGGCGGCGGACATCGCCGCGCTGAAGCCCAGCGGCCTCATCCTCTCCGGCGGTCCCTCCAGCGTGTATGCGGAGGACGCGCCGCTGCCGGACAAGGCCATCTTCAAGCTCGGCGTGCCCATCCTGGGCATCTGCTACGGCGTGCAACTCCTCGCCCACTTCAACGGCGGCAAGGTCGAGAAAGGCCAGAAGCGCGAATACGGCAAGGGCACGCTCACCGTCCACGACACGAGTTGCGCGCTCTTCAAGAATCTCCCGGCCACGCTCCAGGTCTGGAACTCTCACGGCGACAAGCTCACCAAGCTCCCGAAGGATTTCGCTGTCGTCGCCACCACGGAGAACAGCGACTACGCGGTCATCGAACACCGCGCGCGCCGCATCTTCGGCCTTCAGTTCCACCCCGAAGTCGTCCACACGCCGCGCGGGCGCGAGATTTACAGCAACTTCGTCCACGGCATCTGCGGCTGCGGCAAGAACTGGACGATGCGGAATTACTTGGAACAAGCCGTCGCGGACATCCGCGCGCAGGTCGGCACCGAGCGCGTCGTGCTCGGCCTCAGTGGCGGCGTGGATTCCAGCGTGGCTGCCGCGCTCCTGCACAAAGCCATCGGCGACCAGCTCACCTGCATCTTCGTCAACAACGGCCTGCTGCGCTCCCGCGAGGCCGAGGTCGTGCAGGAGGTCTTCGGCAAGCACTTCAAGATGAAGCTGCAATACGAGGACGCCACCAAGCTGTTCCTCACGAAGCTCAAGGGCGTCACCGACCCGGAGAAGAAGCGCAAGGTCATCGGCAAGGCGTTCATTGATGTCTTCCAAGCCGCGACCAAGCGCGCGGGCCAGGCCAAGTTCCTCGCGCAAGGCACGCTTTACCCCGACGTCATCGAGTCCGTGCCCATCGCGGGCAACCCGGCGGCGCTCATCAAGAGCCACCACAACGTCGGCGGGCTGCCCAAGAACATGAAGTTCAAGCTCGTCGAACCGCTGCGGATGCTCTTCAAGGACGAGGTGCGCGTGCTCGGCCTCGAGCTCGGACTGCCGAAAGAAATTGTTTATCGCCAGCCCTTCCCCGGCCCCGGTCTCGCCGTGCGCGTGCTCGGCGACCTCACTCCCGACAAGCTGCGCATCGTGCGCGAGGCGGACGCCATCGTGGTCGAGGAGATGAAGAGCAGCGGCCTCTATTACAAGATTTGGCAGAGCTTCGCCGTGCTGCTCCCGTGCAAGAGCGTGGGCGTGATGGGCGACGAGCGCACCTACGACTTCACCATCTGCGTGCGCGCGGTCGAGAGCCAGGACGGCATGACCGCCGACTGGGTGAAGCTGCCCTACGAGATTCTGGAGAAGCTCTCCACACGCATCATCAACGAGGTGAAGGGCGTCAACCGCTGCGTCTTCGACATCACCAGCAAGCCGCCGGGGACGATTGAGTGGGAGTAAGCCTCAGTGCTGTCCAGCCTAGAAGCCTAGCAAACGTTGGTGATTGCTGGACCCGGACAGCACTGAATTAAGATTAAGCGGGAGCTCGGGGTGGGCTACTTCGTCTGGTAAAACTTCCGGGTGTATTCCTGCACCATGCGCCAAGTGCTGAACTGCGGCACGAGCGTCACCAGTCGAGCGAGGACAACGCCTCGCCGAGGAACTCGAAGACCGGCTTCGCGACATCCACTCCGCTAGTGGCCAAATCCCCGAGGACACTGCCCAGCGGCGCGAGGAAGTCCAAGTCGATCGGCACCCCAATGCCGTCATACCACTTCGACGATTGGCTGGACGGCACGGCGTTCGCCATGGGTGACGTGCCTGTGCCGGGCTGGGCAATCGTGCGCTCATGGTGGTTGCGGACGATTAGCCGCAGCTCCCCAGCATCCAGCCAGATGCCGTGGCACTTCTGGCAGACATCAATCTCGATGCCATGCACCACGCGTGCGGCGAGCTGGCATTGGCAACCGGGACAAGCCCGCTCGCGAGCCGGGCCGGGCTTGAGCATGGGTGGCTGCATCTCGGCCTGGTCGAGCTGCTCCGGCTGCTCGGCAGAGGCGAAGGCCTGCTTCAGCGTGTCACGGGTGAGCCACAGGCCGGGGCAACCGGGGCAATCAACGAGTTTGAATCCACTGCGCTCAACCTCGTTCAGCGGAGTTTGATCAACGGGGCATTTCACGGCGGGATGCTGCCCGAAACAGCAGCGGCTGCAAACCATTCAGAGCTTCGGAGAAGCTCTTACTCTGAATCCGCCTTCCCCCAGTCCGGGGAGGAGCAGGATCAAGATTAGGATTACGAGTAAGCGCGGAAGGCTACTTCGTTTGGTAGAACTTCTTTGTGTATTCCTGCACCATGCGCCAGGTGCTGAACTGCGGCACCAGCGTGGTCATCGCGCGGCGGACTTTGCCGAGCCACTGACGCGGGATGCCGGCGGCGTCGCGGTTGTAGAAGCACGGGATGACTTCCTCGGTG
>JAYTIO010000176.1:0-10280 GCA_043731805.1 Pedosphaera sp.
GCCTCGTTCAACTCCTTGAGCGTGCGCGTGGTGAAGCCGCCGCCCTTGAGCGTGGCGATGGCCGTGAGCACCGCGAGGCACACCAGCGTGAGCGAGACATACTTGGTCCACGAGTCGCGCAGCTCCTTGTCCTTCTGCGCCTGCTTCTCGGCCTTGATGCTAGCGATGAGTTCTTTAACGTCGTCTTGGTCAACATTCATGGGGCGGGAGCAAAGCCTCTGGCAGCCAGTCCGTCAATAGCCAGGCTCGGGAAAATCCCGCCTGCCGAGGCCGGCCGCACCCGGACGTCCCAGCACCCAAGCGCCCAGCACCCCTCCGAGCAACACTAGATTAAGCGTCTCCCCAGGACCGGCTCGTGACGCGGCCCCTGCGGCGCGGTTTCCCCTCGCAGCCAGGCCGCGCGGCGAAGGGGGGCGTCCGGTCTGCGGGGTTGGCGGGCGCAAATAGCTGAAGAAAACTATCGCCTTCTCTCAGTGGACTTGGCAGATACATCCCTCCCCATGCGTGGGTGAGTCTAGTTTAGACATGAAGAAATCGGAACCGAAGACGACCGCGAAGCCGAAGCTTCGCCTAGGGCTGCCCAAGGGCAGCTTGCAAGACGCCACCATCGAGAAGATGGCCAAGGCGGGCTTCAACGTGCAGGTGAGCAGCCGCAACTACGTGCCTTACGTGGATGACGAGGAGTTGGAAATTCGCCTCATCCGCGCGCAGGAGATCAGCCGCTACGTGGAGCATGGTTACCTCGACGCGGGCATTACCGGGCACGACTGGATCGTCGAGAATGGCTCGAAGGTCCACGAGGTCGCCGAGTTCATCTTCAGCAAGATCAGCCGCCAGCCGACGCGCTGGGTGCTCGCGGTGCCGGAGGAGTCGGCGATCAAGTCGGTGAAGGATTTACAGGGCAAGCGCATCGCGACGGAAGTCGTGAACCTCACGAACCGCTGGCTTAAGAAGAACGGGGTGAAGGCGGACGTGGAGTTCTCGTGGGGCGCGACCGAGGTGAAGGCACACGAACTCGTGGACGCCATCGTGGAAGTCACGGAGACGGGCTCCTCGCTGCGCGCCCACAAGCTGCGCATCGTCGAGACGCTGCTGACGTCCACGCCGCGCTTAATCGCGAACCGCGCCTCGTGGAAGGACAGTTGGAAGCGGCGGAAGATCGAGACGCTTTCCCTGCTGCTGCGGGGCGCGTTGGAGGCTGAATCGAAAGTCGGCCTCAAGATGAACGTGCCGCGCGCCGGCCTCAGCAAGCTGCTGGCCGAACTGCCCGCGCTGCGCAATCCGACCATCTCCCAGCTCAGTCATCCCGAGTGGGTGGCGGTGGAGACGATCATGGACGAAAAGCTCGTCCGCGAGATCATCCCGCAGCTCAAGGCGGCGGGCGCAGAAGGAATCATTGAGTATCCTTTGAACAAGGTAGTATATTGAACGCGTTCCGCTGAAGGACGTTCGCCGAGTGGCCGTCCAGAGCATCGCAAACGAGCAAACCAACGATATGGGTTCACTGAAAAAACGCCGGAAGGCCAAGATCAACAAACATAAACGCCGGAAAAAGCTGCGCCTCAACCGCCACAAGAAGCGCACCTGGCAGAAGTAAGCGCTCCGCGCTTACCCTACGCTTCGGACGGCACAGTTCTGCCACGCAGGGCTGTGCCGTCGTGCTTGTCCGCGCCGACCTTCACTATGCGACCGATAGTCTTCCACTCCGTTGTCGCGCTCGCCGCGCTGGCCACCCTGTTTGGTTGTGCCACGGCGAAGCAGGCGAAGGCTCCCGTCCCGGCACCGGTCGCCGTCACCGACGCGCCGCTCTCCAAGGCGGAACTCGAGCAGCGTGTCCAGGCGCTGGCGCGGTTCGCAGCGGGAGTCAGCGGCGAGTTGCGCGAACAGCCGGACGAGGCCCTCGACCAGTTCTACCAGTCCATCCTCGCCGACCCGGCGAACGAACCGCTGGCCATTGACGTGGCGCGGCGGCTCATCCGCAAGAAGGACACCGCCAAGGCTATCGAGGTGCTGAACAAGTGCGCCGAGCAGCCTGGCACCACCGGCTTGGTGGATGCGCTCCTCGGGGTCGCCTATCTCCAGGCGAAGCAGCCTGAGCTGGCCATCGCGGCGAGCCGCAAGGCCATCGTGAAGCTGCCCCAGTCGCTCCTCGGCTACCAGAACCTCACGCAAATCTACCTCCAGACCGCCCGCCCGAAGGAAGCTCTCGCCACCCTTGATGAAGCCGCCGCGCTGCCCGAGCGCGACCTCGCCTTCCTCCTCGAACTGGGCGAAGCCTACCGCAGCTACGTCGCCGCCCAGCCGAAGGACTTCACCACCGTCCAGCCCAAGGTCAAGGCCATCCTAGAAGCCGTCGCGAAGCTCGACCCCAAGGCCCAGAACCTCGTCATCCGCCTCGCCGAACTGTGGAGCTTCGCGGGCGAATACAAACGCGCCGCCGAGCTGTTCGTGAAGTTGCTCGAACGCTTTCCGAACCAGGCCATCCTCCGCAATCGCATCGCCGAGCTTTACCTCCTCGCCAACGACCCCAAGGCCGCGCAGGCCCAGCTCGACGCCCTCGTGCGCGACCAGCCCACGAATCCGCTCACGCACTACTTCCTCGGAGCCATCGCCGTGGCGCAGAAGGACTGGGACAAGGCGGTCGAGAGTTTTGAGAAGACCATCCTGCTCAACGAAGGCGCGAAGCAGGAATTCGAACAGGTTTACTTCGAACTGGCCGAGGTGCACCTCCGCCGCGATGACGCCGAGGCCGCGCTGAAGCTCATGGAGACGGCCCGCAAGAAGTTCAAGGCCTCCTTCTTCCTCGAATACTTCACCGGCCTGGCCCACAGCCGCCTGAAGGACTACGCGGCGAGCATCAAGCACTTCACCTTCGCCGAACTCCTCGCCAAGCGCGACGATCCCGAGCGGCTCACCGGCCTCTTCTTCTTCCAGGTCGGCACCGCCTACGAGCGACACAAGGACTTCAAGCAGGCCGAGAACTACTTCCGCCTCTCCCTCAAGCTCATTCCCGACTTCGCCGAAGTGCTGAACTACCTCGGCTATATGTGGGCCGAGCGGGGCGAGAACCTCTCCGAGGCCAAGACGATGATCGAGCAGGCGCTCAAGCAGGAGCCGGAGAACGCCGCCTTCCTCGACAGCATGGCCTGGGTGCTCTTCAAGCTGAACCAGCCCAAGGAGGCCCTCGAGTTCCAACTCAAGGCGCTCAAATTCCAGAAAGAACCCGACGCCACCCTGCACGACCATCTCGGCGACATCTACGCCGCGCTCAAGCAGACCGAACAGGCCCGCGCGCAATGGGAACACGCCCTCACCCTCGAGCCCAGCGAGGCCATCCAGAAGAAACTCAAGGCCACGCCCCCCAAGCCCTGAGCGTCATGGCACGGCGCTTCTCCAAGCACTACTCGCTGGCCGAGGCCCGCGCGCTCCTGCCCCAGCTCCGCGTCTGGTTCCACCACCTCCAACGCGTCGGCCGTGACCTCGCCTCCTACGACCAGAGCATCGCACCCCGCCTCAGCGAAGGCGACGACTTCGGCGGCGGCAAGGTCCACCAGTGGATCCGCAACCTCGCCGCCTTCAAGGACCTCATGGCCGAGTTCCAGGAGCGCGAAATCCAAGTGCAGGATGTCGAACGTGGCCTCGTAGATTTCCCCGCCATCCAGGCCGGCCGCGAAGTCTTCCTCTGCTGGGAACTCGCTGAGGCCGACATCACCCACTGGCACGACCTCGACAGCGGCTTCGCCGGGCGCGAGCAGTTGTAGCCGGAGCGCCCCGGGGCAGGGTCCACTGCCCTGCCGTGGCAGGCCAAGCAGGAGGGGCGAGGGAGCCACGCGCGTCGCCGCCCCAGCCAGGCCACCGGATCTCATTCCGAAATGGGGTGAGACCGCTGCGCTGACCCGCGTGCCGAGCGGGAGAATGTGCTCGGGCCAAACAAAAAAGTCCGGCCCGACTACGTCGTCCGGATGACCTTCACCGTATTCGACCCGCGCTCATTGCCCGTCGAGGTCAGCACATAGATCTTAAAGACACTTATGTCCCCTATCGCCAGCAAACCCTGCGGCGTGAAGTATTCGCGCGGGTCCGTCGGGGCGAAGTTGGCCAGCACCACTTCATTCGCCGCATCATAAGTCGGACCCGGACTCCAGCGCACTTCAACTTGAACCACCTCCGGCGAGGTTGAGGCATCCCACGTCAGCTTCGCCTGCGACGTCGGGACATACCAAATGCCATTCGCGAGCACGCCATCGGGGGTCGAGCCGGGATCAGGCGTCAACTTGGGCAGCGAAAACACCAGCGGGTCATCTGCCGCGAACTTCGTGGGCACCGCGAGCCGATATGCCTTGAGAATGGGGTAAATCAAGTTCTGCATCCGGTTGCGCTCCTTGATCTTGAAGCTCACCAAGAAGTCCTCCTTCCCCACCGTCTCGAACTGCGTCTTCAACAAGGCCAGCGCCGTGTTAAACTCCACGAGCGTATAGCCCCCCAACAGCAGCAAAGGAGCCGTGAAGCCGGGAATCCCCACCGCCACGTTGATTTTGGCCCACAACGTCGAGACATCATCCATCGGTTCGATGAAAATGCCCTGCCCATCGCCCGGCTGCGGCAGCAACGGCAGCGCCTCGACGAACGTCGTGCCGGCCAGATCACTCCGCACCGCGTCATTGAACTGCCCGCCGCGCAAATGCAGCGCCTCCTTCATCACCTTGAGCGCCGCCGCCGCGATTTGGACATTATTTATCTCGCCTGAGAGGTCCGCATGTTTGAGCTGGAGATTATCACGCATCGTCAACAGGTCTCCCCGGTTGACCGTGGGCGGCACCGGGCCATTGGGATTGCGCAACAAGAGCGGCCCGCCGCTACAGGGTTTTTCTTCCGGGCCGTGTGGGCAGGGTAGGGTGGCCCCCGGCTCAAGGGTCAACTTCACCATTACCAACCCAGCTTTGGTAACGTCGCGGCGACGGACAGCACCCGGGAGCTTTAGCAGGCTCGGGTGAGGTTTTGGGACGGGCTTCAGCGGCAGCAAACCTTCGCGTGTCCGCTGAAGCCCGTGTTCCTTTTTGGTGCCGGGGGAAGTTCCGGGGCAAGGGTTCAGGGTTCACGGTTCAGGGTTCAGGGTTCAGGGGGTGTGCCCTCCGCGTCCGGCTACTGGACACTGAACCCTGAACCCTTGCCCCACCCCGCCACTCGCGGTTTGACACCTTCCGCCGCCCGTCTCACGCTGGCTTGGACAACAACGCATGAGTTCACTTCTCCCGCGGTTACGCCGGCTGCTGGTCGTCCTGTTCGTCGCGGGCCTGGCTTGGTTTGCCGCCGCCGACTGGCTCCTCGCGCAAAAGGTTAATCCCCTCGCCCTCGTCACGAACGGGCTCTTCCTCGCCGTCGCCACCGGCGGCCTCTTCTTCCTGTTGCAGCGCGACATCCAGAAGCGCGAGCAGGCCCACGCCAAGAACCACGAGGTGCGCCAGACCTTCGAGAGCCTCACGCAGTCCGCGCCCGCCGGCATCTTCCGCGCGAACCCGCAGGGCGACATCCTCTTCGTGAACCACCGCTGGAGCGCGCTCACCGGGCGCTCGCAGGCCGAGAGCCAGGGCTTCGGCTGGCTGCTCGCGGTCCACCCCGACGACAGCAAACGCGTCACCGAGGACTGGCGCAAGTGCGTGCGCGGCGAGAAGGAGTTCCGCCTCGACTTCCGTTTCCGCACCAAGGACGGCACCATCCGCTGGGTCGCCGGCCATGCCATGCGCGTGCTCGATGACCATGAGCAGCCGGCGGGCATCATCGGCTCCATCCTCGACATCCATGAGCGCAAGGTCGCCGCCGACACGCGCCTGGCCGAGCAGGCCACCGCGCTCGACGCCGCGCTGGCCAAGGTCCAGCAGGAAGTTTCCTACCGGAAGGACATCGGCACCGAGCTGGAACGCCGCGCGGAGGAACTCAAGAAGCGCGACACCGAACTCGAATCCGCCAACCGCCAGCTCTGGGCCGAGCTGTCCGGGCGCGAGCAGGTCGAGGCCGATCTGGCCAAGACCCGCGAAGGAGTGGACCAACTCGTGGCCGAGCGCACGGCGGGCTTCGCCGACCTCATCACGGGCTTGGAAGCCGCCGTGGCCGAGCACGAGCTAACGGAGCAGACCTTGCGCGCCGAGCAGACCGAGCTCGCGAAGCGCGCCGCCAGCTCGCCGGTCAAACTTGAGGCCCTGCGCCTGCGCCTTCAGGACGAAGGCACCCGCCGCCAGCTCGCCGAGGACGAACTGCGCTCCCTCCGTGCGGATTTCGAAATGCTGCAAGCCTCCGCCACCGCGCCGGACACCGCGCTGGAAACCGTCCACAGCCGCCTCAGCGCCGAGACCCAGCGCGCCGCGCGGCTCGAAGCCGAGCTGGCTGCGCTCCGCCCCGCGCTGGCGGTCGAGCACGAGAAGGCCGAGCGCGCCGAGGCCGAGCGCGAGTTGTCCGAAGAGGCGATGGTGCAGACCAACACCGGCATCCAGCAGCGGATGATGGAGCTGGGCGCGGAACTGGAGCAGACCCGCGACCGGCTCGCCGGCGAAATGCTCCGCCGCGAGCGAGCCGAGGCCGGGCAGGGCGGGGGCGACGTCACCCCCGACCACGCGGCGCTGGCCCAACACCAGGCGCAGTTGGAACAGGATTTGGCCGCGCAGGCGCAGGCGGCGCAGGCGTTGAACGAGGAGCGTGACCAGTTGGTGCGGCAACTCATCGAGGCTTCGGCGGCCCAGTCCGAGCTGGAGCAACAGCTCGCCGCCGCCCGCCAGGCCGGAGCCGGTTCTGCCGAGGCAGACGAAGCCGTCCGCCAGCAGGCCGAGGCCGAGGGGCGGGCCGCCCATGCCTTCTTCCAGGAGCGCATCGCCGAGCTGGAGACCGAGAATCAGCAGCTCCGCGCCCAACCGGCGCCCGCCGCCCAGCCCACGCCCGAACAGCTCGCCCAGCACGCGGCCGCGCTGGTGGAGCTGCGCGCCCAGTCCGAGCGCACCGAAGCGGCCCGGCTCCAAGTCGAGACGGAGGCCCGGCAGACGTGCGCCGCAGCGGAACAGTTGGTGGCCGAGACGGAGCTGCAACGCGTCGCGTTGGGCCAGCAGTTGCAGGCGGAGTCGGAGCGCCGCGCGCAGGCGGAGTCAGCGTTGGGCCAGTCGAAGTCGGAGACCGAACGGCAACTCGCCGAGGCCAGCACCGCGCTCGCCGAGACACGCCAGCGGGTGGAAGAACTCACGGCGCAGGCCGGGGCCGAGCTAGCCGGGACGAAGGCCGAGCTGGCCGCGCAACTGGTCACGCTCACCGAAGTCCGCCTCCAGGTGGAGCGCACTGAGTTGGCGCGGCTCCAAGTTGAGACCAATGCCCAGCAGGCGCGCGCCGTGGCGGAGCAGCAACTCACCGAGAGCCAGCAGCAGCTCGCCGCCTTGCGCCAGCAGTGGCAGGCCGAGACGGAGCGCCGCGACTTGGCGGAGTCCGCGTTGGGCCAGTCGAAGTCGGAGACGGAGCGGCAGCACGCTGAAGCCATCGTGGCGCTGGCCGGCGTCCGCGCGGAGCTGGAGCAGGCCGCGACCGCCAGCGGGCAGCGCGAGGCCGACTTGCGGCAGGCCGCCGCCGGGCGGCAGGAGCAGTTCGCGGACACCGCCGCCGAGCTGAAGAAGACGTGGGACAACCTGATTCAGGAGACGGAGCAGCGGGAGCGGCTGGAGCAGGAGTTGGCCGCCACACGAGGCACGTTGGAGCAACAGCTCGCCGAGACGAAGGCGAACTTGGACCAGCAGTTGGCTGCGCTCGCCGAGGTTCGCGTGCAATCGGAGCAGGCCACCGCCGAGCGCAAGCAGAGCGAGGAAAGTTTGCTCCAGGCCAGTCGTTCTTCCGAGGAGCGGGTCACGCTGCTGGCCTCCGAGCTGGACGCGGCGCGCGAGGCCTTGCGCGCCGAGTCCGCCCGGCGCGAGGAGCTGGAAACCGCGTTGCCCAAGACGAAGACGGAGTTGAGCCAGCGCCTGGCCGAGGCCGCCGCCGACTGCTCGGGGTTGAAGGCCCGGCTGGATTTCGAGCACGCCGAGCGCGAGCGCGTCGAGGCCGCGTGGCAGTTGGCCATCGCGGCGACGGAGCAGCACGGGCTCGAACTCAAAGCCCAGCTCGTCACGGTGCGCGCGGAGCTGCACGCCGCGTCCGCCAAGCGGGAGGAAGCCGAGGCCGCCGCGCTTCAAATCCGCACGGCCCTGGAGGAAACCAATGCCGAGCGCGGTCGCGCCCTCGCCGCCGCGCAGAGCGAGCTGGCGCAGCAAGCCGCCGAGCGCGAGACGGCGGAGACGGAGCTGCAACGCAGCCAGGCCGGGTTCGAGCAGCAGCTCGCGGCCGCCGCCGCCGCGCTCGCCGAACTGCGCTCCCAACTGGAACGGGAAGCCGCCGCGCGGCATCAGACGGAGCGGGAGTTGCGCGAAAGCCTGACCGATGCCGGCCGCACCACGGACGCGCTCAAGGCTGACTTGGACGAGGCGCTCAACTCCTGGCAGACGGAGGCGGGCCGTCGCGAGCAGGCAGAAGCCGCCGCCCGGCGCGCGGAAGCGGAGTTCGCGGAGCGCCTCACCATCGAGACCGGCACGCGCGAACAAGTGGAGCAGCACCTCCGCCAGGCCGCTTCGGAAGCCAGCCGCGTGGAACTCTCGCTCCAGGCCGATTTGGAAGCCGCCCGCGAGGCCCAGCGCGACGAGGCAAACCGCCGCGCCCAGGACGAGGCCGAATTCCAACGCGCCCAGACCGCGCTCGCCGAGCAGCTCGCGGAGGGCAACGCCGCGTTGGCCAAGCTGCGTTCACGGCTGGAGCTGGAAACCGCCTCGCGGCACGAGACGGAGCGGGAGCTGCGCGAGAGCTTGACCGACGCCGGCCGCACCTCGACCGCGCTCCAGGCCGACTTGGAGGCGGCGCTCAAGGCATGGGAGGACGAAACCCGCCGCCGCGAGCAGGCGGAGTTGGTCGGCAAGCAGACGGAAGCCGAACTGGCGCATCGCCTCGATGTCGAGGTGGGCGCGCGTGAGCAGGCGGAACAGGCCGTGCGCCAGGCGGCGGCTGAGGCCAGCTGGGCCGCGCAGGCGCTTCAGGCGGAAGTGGATTCGGCTCGTGCGGCCCAGCGCGTGGAAGCGGCCCAGCGCGCGGCTGCCGAGACGGAGTTCCACCGCGCGAAAGCTGCGCTGGACCAGCAGCTCACGGAGGCGGGCGCTGCGCTGACTGAGCTGCGCGCGCGCCTGGAACAGGCAGCCGCCGCGCGTCAGGCAGCGGAGCGCGAGCTGGGCCAGCGCTTGGCGGACGCCGGACGCAGCACGGAGACGGTGCGCGTGGAGCTGGACGCTTCGCGCCGCGCCAAGCAGGACGAGACGCGCCGCCGCGAACAGGTCGAGGCGGAGTTGCGCCGCACGAAGGTGGAACTGGAGCGCGACCTCGCCGAGGCGAACCTGGAGCTGCTCGACATCCGCTCGCGGCTGGACCACGAGGCCACCACGCGCCGGCAGTCCGAGGAGGCTGCCTTGCAGAACGCCGCGCGGGCCGAGCACCGGCTGGCCGAGCGGCTGTCGGAAGTCGAGGCGTTGCAAACGCAGCTCCGCGCCGAGGCGGCACAACGCGAGCAGACGGAGACGGAACTGCGTCAGACGCGCGGGAGCTTGGAGCAGCAGTTGGCCGAGCTTCGCATCGAGCTGGAGCTGGAAGCCGAGGAGCGCCAGCGCCTCGCGAAGTCGCTCGTGGAGAACACCACGGTGCTCGAAGCCCGCGTCTCCGAGCGGCTGTCGGAAGTCGAGGTGTTGCAAACGCAGCTCCGCGCCGAGGCGGCACAACGCGAGCAGACGGAGACGGAACTGCGTCAGACGCGCGGGAGCTTGGAACAGCAGTTGGCCGCCGCCGTCCGGGCGCTGGCGGAGACGCGCGCCGCGCTGGAGCTGGAAGCCGAGGAACGTCAGTGCATCGAACAGTCGCTCTCGCAGAACAACACCGTGCTCGAAGCCCGCGTGACCGAGCGCGGCTCCGCGTTGGAAGCCACGCAGCGCCAGCTCGCTGAGGAACATGCGGGCCGCACCGCCGCCGAGACGGAACTCGCCGCCCGCCGTGCGGAGTGGGAACGCAACGTCGCGGAGCAACAGCGCACGCAGGCGGAAGCGGCCGCGCGCCTCAAGGCACAGCTCGCCGAGCGCGACCGCGAGGAGGAGAAGTTGCGCCTCAACGCAATGAACGCCGAACAGCGCTTGCGTGACCGCGCCATAGACTTGGAGGCCGCCAACCAAGCCCTGCGCGTGGAGATG
>JAYTIO010000177.1:0-8448 GCA_043731805.1 Pedosphaera sp.
GGGGCCTACATCACGATTGATTCGCTGCCCGACCAGCAGTTCACCGGCGTCGTGCGCAAGGTCGCCGTGCTGCCCGACACCACCAGCCGCTTCTACAACCCCAACATGAAGGTCTATGCCACCGAGGTCTGGATCAACGAGACCCTCAGCGACATCAAGCCCGGCGTCTCCGGGCGCGCGGAGGTCGTCGTCACCAACCTCATGCAGGTGCTCACCATCCCCATCCAGGCCGTCACCACCGTCAAGGGCCAGCAGGTCTGCTACGTCCAGCGCGGCGAGCGGGACGTGACGGTGCCGGTCGAGGTCGGCCTCTTCAACGACCGCATGATCGAGATCCGCACCGGCCTCGCCGAGGGCGACCGCGTGCTGCTCTCCGCGTTGGCCAACAGCGACAGCATCTCGCTCGACGGCTCCGTGCTGAACCGTGAGGAGGACGGGACGAACCGTCCCTTGCCCAGGCTGCCGCCGCCGGGGGCGTTTCCAGTCAAGCCCGGCAAGGGTGACAAACTCCCCGCCGGCGTCCGCAGCACGACTAGCAGCGGCTCCGGCAAGAGCGCCGACAAAGCGCCCAAGCCCGACAAGGCCGACAAACCCGCCCGCCCCGCCCCCGGCCCATGAGCGACCGCGCCATCATCCGCATCGAGAAGCTGGAGAAGATTTACCGGATGGGCGAGGTCGAGGTGCGCGCCCTGCGCGGGGTGGACCTCACCATCATGCCGGGCGAATACGTCGCCATCATGGGCGCGTCCGGCTCCGGCAAGTCCACCCTCCTCAACGTCCTGGGCTGCCTCGACCGCCCCAGCGCCGGGAAGTATTTCCTCGGCGGCGTGGACGTGGCGACGATGGACGACGACGCGCTCTCCGCCTTCCGCGGCCGCACGCTGGGCTTCGTCTTCCAGAGCTACAACCTCATCCAGCAGCTCACCGTCATCGAGAACATCCACGTTCCACTCTTCTATCAAGGTCGCGACCTCTCCACCTGCCTCGAACACTGCGAGCGCCTCGCGAAGATGGTCGGCCTCAGCGACCGCCTCGACCACCGGCCCAAGCAGCTCTCCGGCGGCCAGCAGCAACGCGTGGCCATCGCCCGCTCGCTCGTGAACGACCCGCTCCTCATCCTCGCCGACGAGCCGACCGGCAACCTCGACTCCCAGACCGGCCTCGAGATCCTCGACACCTTCGACCGTCTCAACGCCGAGGGCAAAACCATCGTCCTCGTCACCCACGGCAACGAGGTGGCCCAGCGCGCCCAGCGGGTGGTCCACATGAAGGACGGCGTGATTGACCGCGAGGTCATCAACCGGCCAAGGCCCGGAACCTGACTTGCTAACCGCCCCTCCGTTGCGGATAGTCTGCCCCAGCACTCAACACATATGTCACACGACACCACGACCAACTTGCCCACGCGCCCCAGCCGCCGTGGGTTCACCCTCATAGAACTCCTCGTCGTCATCGCCATCATCGCCATTCTGGCCGGGATGCTCCTGCCGGCGTTGTCGAAGGCGAAGATGAAGGCGACCCAGACCTCGTGCCTGAACAGCATGAAGCAGATTGGGCTGGCGCTACAGATGTATACCTCCGATTTCAACGAGCGCCTGCCCGGCCGCAACGACGGCTCCGGCTACCTCTCTGGCCAGCAGGCCATCTACAAGAACGTCAATGACAACCAGCTCCTCTATCACATGAGCACCTACCTCGCCCTGCCCGCGCCCTCCGCCACCTCGGTGACGGGCAAGGTCTTCATCTGCGCCGGCTACGCCCGCCACAACAACCAAATCCCCGGCGGCATCGGGGTGAACTACATGGTGACGGGCGCGTTCACCAACGGCAGCGTCGTCGTGACCACCAACACCCCGTTCGGCTACACCTCGGGCCAGCCGACCGGGGCGCAGCAGCCCCTGTCCATCGCGCAACTGGAAGGCATCGGCTCACTGTCCGCCATCTACACCCTCACGGACGCCGACCAGGTGAACGTCAGCAATCCGGCCAACACCTGGCGTGCCCAACTGCCGCTGTTTCCCGTGCATGGCAGCGTCCGCAACTTCTCGTGGTTCGACGGCCATGTCGAAACCCGGAAGGTCGCTGGGCTGGGCGTGGTGTTCTGACCCGCCAGCCCGGCACGCTCTTCTAGTCCTCCCAGGGCTCACCTCTCCGGTCCGCCGCTTACGCGCGCGGCAGCCGGATGTTCTCCAGCCCGATCTTGAAGAAATGCTCCGGCGGCGCTGGCTCGCAGACGTGCCAGCCTTGCACGTAGTCCACGCCAATGGTCTTGAGCACTTGCAGCACGGCGCCGTTCACCACGAACTCCGCCACCGTCTGCTTGCCGAGGATGTGCGCGATCTCGTTGATGGATTTCACCAGCGCGCGGTTGATCGGGTCCACGTCCACCGAGCGGATGAAGCTGCCGTCAATCTTCAGCACGTCCACCGGCAGGTCGCGCAGATAAAGCATGGAGGACGCGCCTGCGCCGAAGTCGTCGAGCGCGAAGCGGCAGCCGAGCTGCTTGATGGCGGTGATGAGCAGCCGCGCTTGCGCGAGGTTCTGGATCATCGCCGTCTCGGTGATTTCAAACAGCACGCGCTCGGGCGCGATGTTCGACGCGGAGAGCAGCCGCTCGACGATGAAGGGCAGCCGCTCGTTGTTCAGCGTGCGCGCGGAGAGGTTGATGGAGAGCGCCAGCTTCGGGTGCGCCGCCAGCAGGCTCATGGACTCGTAGAGCGCGAAGTGATCGATCTGCTGCATGTTGCCGAAGTTCTCGGCGGCGGACAGGAACTGGCCGGGCAGGATGATCTTGCCGTCGGGGTCCCGCAGGCGGACGAGCGCCTCGAAATAAGTGCGGCCATCAGCGCGCAGCGGCAGGATGGGCTGGAGCCACATCTCCATGCGGTGGTCGCGCAGGGCGTCCTTGATGCGGATGGACCAGCCGGCCTCGGCGCTGAGTTGCGCGATGGCCTGGTTGTCCGGGCGGAAGACCTCGTGGCCGTTGCGTCCGTGGGTCTTCACGTAGTAGCAGGCGGAGTCCGCGTGCGAGAGCGCGTCTTCGGCGGTGACGGTCCCGTCAATGCGCGACAGGCCGATGCTCGCCGTGCAGCAGAAGGTCTGGCCGCCCTCCTTGAACCGCGCCGCGTCGAAAAGCTGCACCAGCGCGCGGGCGAACTGCGCGGCGTCCGCCGCGTCCGCCCCGTTGAGCAGCAGCGTGAACTCATCGCCCCCGAGCCGCGCCAATTCGTCACCGGGGCGGAGCTGCTCACGCAACGTGCGCGCCACTTCCACCAGCAGCCGGTCGCCGGCCTGGTGGTCGAGCGCGTTGTTGACGACCTTGAAGTTGTCGAGGTCGAGATAGAGCAGAAAGCTGTGCGCCCCCCGCGCCGCCCGGTCCACGGCACTCTGGAGCAGCTCGAGGAAGAACCGGCGGTTGTGCAAATCCGTGAGCGGGTCGTGGTTGGCGAGGTAGAGCAAATCCTCTTCGAGCCGTTTGCGCTGCGTGATGTCCGTGAAGATGAGCACCACGCCGAGGAAGGCCCGCCCTTCGTCGCGAATCGCATCGGCCCGGCACAGTGTCGGAGCGATGCGCTCGCCCGCCGCGTGCATCTCCACCTCGCCGCTCCACGCGCCGCCGTCCTCGCACGTCCGCCAGATTTCCTCCCACAGCTCGGGCTTCTGGAACAACCGCCGGTGCCGCTCGGAGACCTGAAGTTCCGCCGCCGTCAGCCCGAAGAAGTCCGTGTGCGCCTCGTTGACGTAGGTGACGCGCCCCTCGGGATTGAGGATGGCAATCGCGTCCCCGGCGTCATCCACCGCGCGGCTGATGCGCAACAGCTCCTCGTGCGTGCGCTGGCGCTCCTGCTGGACGGCCTGCTCGGCGTCATCGGCAGCGGACTTCCGCTTGAGCGTGGCGATGATGCGGGCCTGGACTTCGAGGAAGTTGAACGGCTTGTTGACGTAGTCCACCGCGCCGAGGTTGAACGCACGGAGCTTGTCCTCCGTGCGGTCCCGGCCCGTGATGACGATGACGGGGAGGTGCTTGCAAGCCGGGGCCGCCTTGAGCTTGGCCAGCACGTCCAGCCCGTCCATATCCGGCAGGCCGAGGTCCAGCAGCACGAGGTCGAACGCCTTGGTCTGCGCCAGCGCCAAGGCCTGCTTCCCCTCGCCCACAGCGTCGGACTCGATGCCGTCGGTCTGGAGGGAAATGGCCAGCAGGTCGGCCATCTCGGGGCTGTCCTCGACAATCAAAACTCGGGGCGTGCGCATGATGAAACCGGGTGCCGCTGAACGGCGCGGATGATTCCGTGCGAGCACTCAAAGTCCAATACTAATTCCGCCGTCGGGGAGCGCGGGGCGCATCTCAGTTTCTTGCAGGGCAAAGGGGGAGCGGTGAATTCGCAGCCGAACAGACGCCGCACGTTTTCACCCTCACCCCGGCCCTCTCCCTCCGAGGGAGAGGGAGGCGCTTCGACGCCGGCTCGTGAAGCCGCACGAGCCGGTCGTTCGAGACGCGGCCGGCGTGGCTCCCTCTCCCAGCGGGAGAGGGCTGGGGTGAGGGAGAACGGCCACGAACGCTCAACCGCGTTGCAAGAAACTGAGATGCCCCCTGTTCTGTAGCTACAGCGACAGCAGCAGCTTCTTAATCTCCTTCAACACCGCCAGCGGCTCAGTCTTCATCAGGCGCGGGAACTTGCCGCCCAACTGGATGAAATCCCCACGCCGATGCAGCATCAGTTTGTCGCCCTTCGTCTCAATGGCATCCAGCCCACGCTCACCGGCGAGCAGTTTCAATTCAGTGGCCACCAGCAGCAGCTCCACCGGCTTCGGCCATTTGCCATAGCGGTCCCGCAACTCGCGACCCAGCGCCTCCACGTCCGCCTTCGTCTCCGCCTGCGCCAGCTTGCGATACGCCTCGATGCGATGCTGCGGCTCGGGGATGAACTGGGGTGGCAGGAAAGCGCCGGTCTGGGGAATGGCCGATTGCCGATGGCCGATGGCCGATTCTTCGGCCCGCGCCCGCGACGGTTGCACCCACACATCCGAGTCACGCGGGACCGAGATAGACGCCTGCGAACGCTCTTCACGTCCCTGCCCGCCGGTCTTCGCTTCTGACTCCTGGCTCCCGACTCCTGGCTCCCGTTCCCCCACCGCATGGAGCTTCAGGAAATCCAGCCGCAGCGCCGCGTTCGTCCGCTGCTTCACCTTCTCACCTTTCAGTGCGGCCACGCTTTGTTTCAGCAACGTGCAGTATAATTCAAAGCCCACCGCCGTGATGTGACCGCTCTGTTGTGCGCCCAACAAATTGCCCGCCCCGCGTATCTCCAAGTCGCGCATCGCTATCTTAAACCCGCTGCCGAGCTGCGCGTATTGCTTGATGGCACTCATGCGCTTGCGCACGTCCGTGAGCAGGCGCGCGTGGCGCGGCAGGAGCAGGTAGGCGAACGCCTGGTGCTTGTAGCGGCCCACGCGACCACGCAGTTGGTAAAGCTGGCTCAACCCAAACCGGTCCGCGCGGTCAATGATGATGGTGTTCGCATTGGGAATATCCAACCCGCTCTCGATGATGGTCGTGGACAGCAACACGTCGGCCTCGCCGTTCACGAACTTCGTCATCACGTCCTCCAGCTCGTCGCCGCTCATCTGCCCGTGACCCACGACGATGCGCGCGGTGGGCACGAGGAGCTGGAGCTTCGAGCGCATCACCTCGATGGTCGTCACGCGGTTGTGCAGGAAGAACACTTGGCCCCCGCGCTCAATCTCGCGGCGAATCGCGTCACGGATGATGCGGTCGTCGTAGTGCTCCACGAGGGTCTCGACAGGCAAGCGGTCCTGCGGCGGCGTGGCGATGGTGCTCATGTCGCGCGCGCCGGTGAGCGCGAGATACAACGTGCGCGGGATGGGCGTGGCCGAGAGTGTGAGCACGTCCACATGCGTCCGCATCAACTTGAACTTCTCCTTGTGCATCACGCCGAAGCGCTGCTCCTCATCAATCACCACCAGCCCCAAATCCTTGAACGTGACATCACTCTGCACGAGCCGGTGCGTGCCGATGACGATGTCCACCGCGCCGGCCTGCAACTGCTCCACGACGTGCAACTGCTCCTTCTTCGTGCGATAGCGCGAGAGCAATTCGACCCGCACGGGGTAATCCGCCATGCGTTCGCGGAAGGTGTTGTAATGCTGCTGCGCGAGCACGGTCGTGGGCACGAGGATGGCCACCTGCTTGCCGCCCATCACGCACTTGAACGCGGCGCGGATGGCCACCTCCGTCTTGCCGAAACCCACGTCGCCGCAGATGAGGCGGTCCATCGGCTTGGCGATTTCCAAGTCGTGCTTCGCCTCGTCAATGGCGCGGAGTTGGTCGGCCGTTTCCTCGTAGAGAAAGGAACTTTCAAACTCGCGTTGCCACGGCGTGTCCGGCCCAAACGCATGGCCCGGCTGCGTGGCGCGCTGGGCTTGAATCTTGAGCAAGTCCGCCGCGACATCCCGCACCGCGCGCTCGGCCTGTTGCTTGGTCTTCTCCCAACGCTTGCCACCGAGGGTGTTCAACGGCGGCCGCAGCTTGCCCGCGCCGACATACTTGCTGACGAGATGCGCCTCGGTGATGGGGACGTAGAGCTTGGGCGGCTCGCTATCCGTAGCCGACGGCGCGTATTCGAGGACGAGGCATTCGACGCCCTCGACGATAGGCGGCGCGAGGTAGGGCGCGTCTGTCCTCAGCGCGCCGGTTGGGCGTTCGGACACCTCAGCGGCGCGCTGGGACAGACGCGCCCTACCAGCGGCGGCTTGCGCCGACGCCTGGTCGCGTGGTCGCAGCGCCTCCGGGTCCAGATGATGCCGCTCGCGCCCCGGCTTCTTCGTGGGCAACACCTTCAGTCCCTTAAATCTCCCGATGCCATGCTGGAGATGCACCACGTAATCCCCTTCCTCCAGCTCGCTGAAATCAATGTCCATCGCCGACCGTGCGGCCATCGCGTGCGCCGACTTCATGCGCCGGGGCCGCTGCACTTTGTAGCGCCCAAAGATTTCCGCATCCGTCACGACCACGAACTTCGCCGCCTCGCAGAGGAAGCCGCGCGCGAGGGAGCCAAGACTGACCGTGGGGAAGATAGGGGATGGGGTCTGGAGTCTGGGGTCTGGGGTAGGGCGAGTGTCCGGACCCTGTCCTTGCGCCGGCTTCTCCTCGCTCATCTTTCTGCCCCTCATCTTACTGACCGGTGCCCCTGCGGCCCGCGCCTTAGCTGCATAGGCTGGCGAATTCTGCTCATGGGCCGACGCGTCCGGCTCATGCGTAGCCGTTTTTAGCGTATGGGGAGCCAGTTCAAGTCCATGAGGAGGCGTTTGAGACGTATGGGGGAGCGTTTGAGACCCATGAGGAGGCTCTTCAAGTCCATGGGGAGGCACTTTAAGTCCATGAGGAGCCTCTTCAAGTCCATGAGGAAGCTCTTCAAGTCCATGAGGAGGCTCTTTAAGTTCATGGTGGCACACTTTAAGTTCATGGTGGCACACATTAGAAAATTGGTAGCGCCTATCTGTCTCACTTAACTGCCTCTGCATGGCTTCGACCGGGGGACTCATGCCCGCCAAGTCCCGCCCCATCCCCATTTCCTGCCACAACTCGCTAAATCTTTGGGCCTCCCCGTCGTTGTTGCACAGCACTTGGACGTTAAAGCCCTGCCGCATCCATCTTAAGAGCTGAAGGAAGAACTCCCGGCGCAGGGCGAGGGCCACTTCCTGCGTCGGCAACTGCTGCGTGATGGGGCGGAAGGCTTCGAGGGAAGCGAGGATGAGGGAAGCATGGGGGCCGTGGGTAGGGCGCGTCTGTCCCAGCGCGCCGGTTGGGCTTTCGGATGATTCAGCGGCGCGCGGAGGACAGACGCGCCCTACCTCGTCCTCTTCCAGCAAGGCCAACACGGTCATGTTCCGCCCCAGCAGCTCCCCGCGCAGCTCGTCCCAGCTCGCAAAGAACGGGTCGCCGTCCGGCACCAGCGCCCCGTAGTCCTCCGCGTGCGCTTCGATGGCCTCCGGTTCGCACAGGATGACGATGGTTTCGTCGGGCAGGTAGTCCAGGAGCGTGGCGAGTGGAGCGCGGCCTTCAGGCCGCTTCAAGGGGCGGTCCTCAAGCGCTTCGGCAGGCGCCGCCGCCGGCTGGACTCCGGGCGTTGAAGCGGGCTGAAGCCCGCGCCCCACCAAGCGCTTGAGCACGCCGAGTTCGCCCGCCGGCGGCAGGACAATTTCCTCCAGCCCGCCACCTTCGCGCGAGATTTGCGTGACGGGATCGAAGGTGCGTAAGGACTCCAGTTCATCCCCGAAGAACTCCAGCCGCACTGGCCACGGACTGATGAGCGGGAACACGTCCACAATGCCGCCGCGCAAGGCGAGGTCGCCCTTCTTCGAGACTTGCGCCTCGGAATCGTAGCCCATGTCTTCGAGCCACTCGATGAGGTCGAGCGGGTCCACGCG
>JAYTIO010000178.1:0-19962 GCA_043731805.1 Pedosphaera sp.
GCCGCACTACGGTTTATGATTTCCGTCCTACACATTAACACAAACCAGGTGGTCACAGACCGCCGCTACATTGCCAGTCATGATTAAGTCACTACTCCCCCTCCTCACCGCCCTCGCCCTCACCGCCACCGCCTTTGCCGCCGACACCGAAGACGGCTTCAAACCCCTCTTCAACGGCAAGGACACCGCCGGCTGGAAGCTGCGCCGCGCCGACGGCCACAACCGTTGGACCATCGAGAACGGCGTGCTGAAGAACACCGTCAACCAAGGCGAGCACGGCACTGACCTCGTCACCGAACAGAAGTATTGGAACTTCACCGTGCGCTACGAGTTTCAGGTGCCGGACGGCTCGAACAGCGGTTTCTACCTGCGCGGACGGCACGAGCTTCAGATTCTCGGCGACTTCAAGAGCGGCAAGCCCAGCAAGCAGGGCAACGGGGCCATCTACAATCAGACCGCGCCCAGCGAGTTTGCCAGCAAGCCCGGCGGCGAGTGGCAGACCTGTGAAGCCACGATCATCGGGAACAAGATCACTGTCATCCTCAACGGCAAGAAGGTCCACGACGCCGTCGAGTGCAACGTCGCCACCGGCAGCGAGATTGACAAGAACGTGACCGAGCCCGGCCCGCTCTTCCTCCAGGGCGACCACGGCACCGTCTGGTTCCGCAACCTGCGGATCAAGGAACTGGCGAAGTGAAGCAGGGCCGTTGCAAAAAGCCGTGCCGGCGATGCAAATCGCCGGCACGGGCTCAGAGGCAGGGCCAACCGCAGATTGGCTTCGCGCCGCTTACTCCCGGAGGTGCTTCGGCAGCGGGAAGTAACCCACGTCCTTCACGATCTTCTGGCCTTCGTCGCTGCGGATCCACGTGAGGTATTTGGCGATGTCGCCCTTGTCGAGCGCCGGGTTCACATACACGAAGAGGTAACGCCAGATGGGATAGGTGCCCTTGAGGACGTTGTCTTCCGTCGGTTCGACGGCCGCCGAGGCGTCGTCCTTCTTGATGGCGAGGGGCTTGGCCCCCGCGCCGTAGGCCGCGCCGCCGTAGCCGATGGCCTGCTTGTCCTTCGCCACGGCCTGAAGCACCGCTGCCGTGCCCGGCATGGTCTGCGCACTCGCCGCGAAGTCTTTGCCGAGCAGCACGTTCTCCTTGAAGAATTCGTAGGTGCCCGAGCTGTTCTCCCGGCTGTAAACGGTGATCGGCGCATCCGCCCCGCCGACCTGCTTCCAGTTCTTCGTCCTACCCGTGAAGATGTCGGCGACCTGCGCCACGGTGAGTTCCCTCACCGGGTTGTCCGCGCTGACGTAAACCGAGAGGCCGTCGAGGCAGACCTTGTATTCCGTCGGGCGCTTGCCGAAGGCCTTGATGCACGTAGCCTGCTCGGCGGGCTTGATCTTGCGCGAGGCGTTGCACAAGTCCGTGGTCTTGTTCTGCAACGCGGCGAAGCCGGTGCCCGTGCCGCCGCCCGTGACTTGGATTTTGTTGTCAGGGTTCTTGGTCATGTAGGCCTCGGCCCACTTCTGGGCGAGCACGACGAGCGTGTCGGAGCCTTTGACCACGATGTTGCCCGCCTGCGTGGAGGCGGTGAGTGCGATGACCGACGTGAGGACTGCGAGGGATTTCAATGCTTTCATGTGCGAGTTCAGGATTAAGGGTTCAGATTTCAGGACTGCGTCATTGGGAGGGAAACCGGGACTGGCGGAATGCACGCCGCCAGCCCCGGCGAGGACAACACCGACAAATTAGAACTTAAACGCCGCGTCGATCTGGATGCGGCCCGCCTGGCTGAAATTACCCGGGTGATCGATCAAGTCGAACAGGTAGTAGGTGCAGGCCAGCGTGAGGGAATCGTAAGGCGAATACGCCGCGCGCATATAGTGGCCGCGGATGTTCGTGCCCGCGCCATAGCCGGCCCCCGCGCTCGTCGAGCTGGCCGTATACCAGGCGCCGTGGTCGCTATCCACGATCTCCTCGAACCAATAGTTGGCTTCGAGGTTCTTCCACTTGTAGGTCAAGTCCCACGTGCCCTTCTTGCCGGACTTGCCGAGCACCATGCCGATGGAATAGGCCTGCCCACGGGTCTTGCCCGCGCCGAGCGTGCCGACCGGATTCACCGAGGCGGCCGTGTTGTTGATGTATTCGCCGATCATCTTGATCGGAAATGCGCCAGGGTAATAGGGGAAGCTCTCCAGCATGTAGGTCACGGAGGCATCCGTGGCGATGGGGTTGAACGAACTGGTCGGTGCGCCAATGCTGCTACCGAAGCGGGTGTTGCCCTTGCTCACATCCGGGACGTTCGGATTCGTGCCGGCCGCTGCGTGCGTGAGGTTCTGCTTGTCGGACAGGCCGAAGATGCCCACCCCGACGGCGGACGACCATTTCGGGGTCCACGCCGCGTCCCAGCGCAACTGCGCGCCGTAGAGATACGAGTCCTTGCTCCCGCTGGCGGCACCGCTGCCCAGCTCCGCAATGGAGAACAGGCCTCCGTTGAACTTCAGCGCCTGCCCCTCGGCCACGTTGTAACCCAACTGGAAGCCGATGCCTTCCGGCGTGTAGTCCGGGTCAATCATGATCTCTGACACTTGGAACGGGTTCTCCATCTTGCCGCCGATCCAGGTCATGGACCAGTCCGGGCGGTTGATGGCGTTCCACTTCGCGTAGGCCAGATCAATCCACAGCGGCTTCTTGGAGCCGTTGCCGGTCATCGTGTCATTGCCGGAGATGGGATCGCCCATGCCGTTGTTGCCGGTGGACTTGTTCTCCCCCGAGGTGAAGCGGATGCCCACCTCCATGTCATCCAACATCGTCGCCGTGACCCCCACGCGCATCCGATAGCGCATCCGGTTGCGGTCGGTGTTCGTCGGGCCCGAGCCGGCGGGCGGGTCCATGTAAATGCCATCATAGCGCAGGCGGACATCGCCGCCGATGCGCAGCGCCGTGACCCAGTCCGGCATCCCGGTCTTGGCCGAGAAGGCGCTGGTGAAATCCTTGTCCGAGTCCTCGCGGAGCTGCTTGGCTTCCTTGCTCGTCAGGGTGCCTTTCTCGACGAGCTTGTCGAGCAAGGCGTCAACAGACTGGGCTTGGGCGGCGGGCTGGCAGATGAACGCCGCGAGCGCGGCGGTCGAGGCAGCCAGAACTGTCTTGGTGGTGTGCTTCATGTTGTTGGTGATGAATCAGTGTCGGTTGTGACGGGGCTAATCTGAGTGGCCATCGTGTCAAACAAAGGGCGGAAAAGTTACAATCATGTGACGCCGGAAAGCGCAGCGCACTCCGAACTAGCGAATGCCAGCGCCTTCGAGCAGCCAATACGTCAGCGCAGCGAGCAGCCCGGCGCACGGGAGCGTAATCACCCACGCCAGGAGAATTTCACCGACCTTGCGCCACTTGGCCTGACGCGTCGTGATGCCAATGCCCAGCAGTGCGCCCACACTCACGTGCGTTGTGCTCACGGGCAGGCTGTGAAAACTCGCGGTCGTGACGAGTGCGGCGGTCGCGAGACTCGCGGCGAAGCCCTGGCCGGGATTCATGTCCGTCACCTGCTTGCCCAGCGTCTCGGCCACGCGCTCCGCGTCCAGTAACGCGCCCAAGGCCATCGTCAAGGCCACCGCCACCAGCCCCAAGCGCACGTCGTTGGCGTCCATCACGAGCAGCAGCGCGGCCATCTTGGGCGTGTCGTTCAGCCCGCGCGCGAAGCTCGCCGCCCCGGCGCTGAGCAAGTGCAGCGTGTCCAAGGGCTTCGACCGCTGCTCCGGCGCGAGGTGCGCCAGCTTCAACGTCCGGTAAACCAACGCGCCTGCCGCCACCGCCAGCACCGGGCTGATGAGCAGCGGTTGCAGAAAGTTCTTCCCCAAGGCGCTGAAGTTGACCGTCGCGCCCGTGCCCACCAGCCCCGCGCCCACGAGCGCGCCCACCAAGGCGTGCGTCGTCGAGACCGGGAAGCCGAGCTTGCAGGCCAAGAGACTTGTGAGCGCCGCCCCGATTGCGACGGCGAGGAGGAACTCCGGCGACTGCGCCAGCACGTCGGGCACGAGGCCTTTGCCACTGAACTTCTTGAGCATCCCCTCCGCGAGGAAGAGCGCGCCGAGGGCCCCGGCGAACGTCGTGGCCGTGCCCCACCACAGCGCGCCGCGCAAGGTGGTCGTCCCGCTGCCGTAGAGCGACGCCACGCCCTTGAAGTTCGCGTTCGCGCCGTTTGTGTAGGCCACGAAGCAGACGGCGAGGAAGATCAAGGTGGGGAGCATGGCCGAAAGAACGAACCGCGCATTAACCAGCGCGAGCCGTTGCGAAACCCAAGAGCGGCGCTTGCCTTCCCTCTCCCAGCGGGAGAGGGATAGGGTGAGGGAGAAGGGCTACTTGCGCCGTTGCGAGGCTGAAAATCATGAGCACTTCGGCCGCTCTCCCCCTCTCCCCGGCCCTCTCCCGCTGGGAGAGGGAGTCACGCCGACCGCGTTGGGCCGACATGACTTCCCTGTCATTCACCCGTTGCCCTTGGCGACTCAATGCCCCTTGCTCTCTTTCGTCTCGGCGGGGAGCGACTTGCCCTTGAGCCAGACGTATTCCTTCCACGCGCCTTCGTAGAGCCGCACCTTGGGGTAGCCGGCCACGTGCTTGAGGTAGAAGCGCAGCAGGCTGCCCTCGCGCGACGTGCCGCAGTAGCACATGATTTCTTTGTCCGGCGTGATGCCCGCCGCTTCGAGCTCCGCCTTCACCTGCGCGAACGGCTTGAACTTGTGCGTATTGTCTTTCTCCATCAAGCGCGCCCAATGGAAGCTCACCGCGCCGGGAATGTGGCCCTTGCGCAGCCAGACCGTGTCATCGCCCACGTATTCGTTGTGCGGCCGAGCATCCACGAGGATGTAGCCGGCCTTGTCTTTGTTCTTGAGCACATCATCCACGGTCAAGGCCACCGTCGGCTCGCCCTTGGTCGGTAGCTTGCCCGGCGGGTTGCCAAAGTAATCCTGCGTCGTGGCGAAGCCCGCTGCCTTATAGGCCGGGAGGCCACCATCCACGATCCGAATGTCCTTCACGCCGAACTTCTCCAGCACGTAGGCCACCATGCTGGCGCTCAGGATCTCGTCATTCGGCAGCGCCTCGCCCGTTGCATAGATCAGGTGCGTGCGGCTCGCGTCCACCCCCGCGCGGATGAGCAGCGCTTTGGTAAGGTCGTCCGGCAAATACTGCACCGGGACCGCGTGGTCCGTGCCGCGCAGCGTGTCAAAGTTGATGTGGTGGGCCGTGGGCAAGTGCCCGCGGAAGTAGTCCTTGTAGCCGCCACGCGTGTCGAGCACCACGGGCCGCTTGCTGGCGTCCGCGTGGTCAATGAGCTGCTTCGCGTCCGCCGGCGAGATGATGCCAGTGGCCGCGCTGGCCACGTTGACGAGCACCGTGACCAAGGTCGCAGCCAGGAGGGTTGAGGAGAGAGGTTTCATGGTTAGTTTCAGTGGTAATTTTAGGGGCAAAACCGGCGGGGCTTACTTCTTCTTCCAATCGAGCACGAAGTTGAGCTTCAAAGTGATTGTCGGCTTGCCCGTCTCGACCGGGAAGCTTGCCCACGACTCCGCCACGAGCCACGCGTTGATCGCATACATCGCCCCGACGCTCACGAGCCATTGGCGCTCGTTCTGAATCTGCGTCGCGTCGCTGCGCAAGGTCAGGTCGCGCTCGAAGACCTTGAAGGTCTTGTCCACGCCGACAAACCCGGCGTTGCCCTGATGCTGCACGCCATAGCCCGCGTGCGCGCGGAAGAGCGAGAAATCCTGCGACAGCACCACGTAAGAGAACGGCTGCCCGGCCCGCGCCCGGTCGCTGCTGTTCACCGCCAAGTTAGCCGAGCCGATGCCAATGTCTGGCCCCGCCTCGAAGGGCTTCACCGCATACTTCAGGGAAAACACCGTCGGCCCCGCGCTGTCCGGCGCCAAGTGCGCGTCCACCCCCGCCTCGAAGCGGGAGTTGAAAGCCGCCTTGTCCCACGGGCCGAAGCCAATCTTCATCCCCGCCGTGTGGTCCGGCTTCCGGTCCGCGCCAAAGGTGGTGTATTCCTGAATCACCGGCACCAAGTCCGGCGCGGTGTCCGCCGTGGGGATGTTGTTCAGGCCACTCGGCGAGGCGAGCGCCGCCAAAGGCAGGGCGAGGAGACTCAGGGAAGTGAGAACCAAGTTGCGAATCATGCGTTGGGTTTGTTTGGCAGTCATTACGTATTCCGATTTCGGCATACGTTGACGCACCTCCGCAAGCAAAATTCAAACCTCCCCCGCCCGCGATCGCCCCCACTACTTCCGGGGCGAATTGAAATCAAAACTGCAACACCCGAGGTCCAGCCGGTTCTTGTTCTTGCTCAACTCCGCCCGAAAGGCCGGGGCCACGGAACCCATCACGGCCTTGCCCACCCGCTCCGTTACCACGATGCCGGCCACGCGCAGGATGTTGAGATGCTTGGAGACGTTGGGCTGCGGCATCTTCAGCCGCGCGCCGAGCTGCGAGACGCTCAATGACTCCGCGAGCAGCGTGCGGACGATGTCCCAGCGATGCTCGTCCGCCAACGCCTTGAGCATCGTTACGCAGCGGTCCGCTTTGACCTTCTTCGTCGCCATGTGGAGAGAATAGGCCCCCGGCTGGACGCGGAAAGCAGGAAAATCCTCTCGCAAGCCAACCGCTGCTGCTCCCTCTCCCTTCCTCGAAGGAGGGGAGCGGGCCGGGGTGAGGGGTTCTTACGGCAGCGCAAGTCGCATTACCCCCCATCCGGCCTGCGGCCACACGCTCCTGCTCCCTGCGCGAAGGGAGCAGGACCGTCACGCCGCAGCCCTTGCGGACAACCCACCGGCGCGCTGGGGACAGCCGCGCCCTACCGCCCGCAACTTACTGCGCTGTGCCCGTCTTCTCCGCGCTGTAGGTCGTCCCTTGGCTGTTCGAGGCCTTGGTGCGGAAGGTCACGGTCGCACCGAGCGGCGCGCCGGTGGCAACGCTCTGCCCCGCGAGCACCACGAGCGTGTCGTGGCCAAACTCCGCGTCCACGCCAGCCACTTTCCATTGCAGATGGAGCACGGTGGCGTGCGCCCCGCCGCCACTGACATACGCTTCGGCAAAATGACCGCCGGCTGAGGGTGTCACAGTGTTAATCACCAGCGGGCCGGGCGCGGGCGTGTGCGGTCCGGTGTCAATCTGCGAGAGCGCGGCCAGCTCGTCCGAGCCGTCGGGGAAGTTGCCCGACCACGCGGCGAACCACCGCTTGTTGTTCTGGTCCACTTTCGCCGTCGCTTTCTTCAGGGCGGAACGCTTTTTGTTCAGCGCGGACTTCGCGTCCTCCACGGCCTGCTCCAAGTCAGGCATGTCGTCCACCAGCGTCTGCACATTCGCCAGCTTCATCACCGGCCCGCCCGGCACGGCGTTCTTGATGGAGAACTCGAGGTCCGGCGGAGTCGCGGCGGCACGCTCCGCGTTGAAGGCGGTGAGCAGGATGATGGCGCGGCGGCCGCGCGCGACGGCATTCTCCGGCGTGTTCGGCTCAATGGCGTGGCATTCATCAATGTTCTTGTGCAGGTCGCTGTCCGGCTCGAGCTGGCCTTCGATGGCCCGGGGGAAACGGATGGTCAGGTCCGCCAGCGTAGTGCGCTGGTGGCTCACGGCCGTCCGCGCGACATCCAAGTCAGCCTCGGCGGAGTCCCGTTCGCTGGCCGCGGTGAAGATAGCGGCAACCTCGGTGGTGTGTTGGGCCAGCGTGAGCTGACCCACCTTGAGACTGGCCTCGAACGCGCCCCACACGCCGATGGTTTGCTGGCCGCGCGTGTGAACGACTTCATGTTGTTCTGGCATAAGTTCGCTCTTGGTTGGGTTTGGTTGATTGCGCTAGCATAGATAACCACAAACGGCGCCATGTCAATCTGTTTTTTTCCCTCTGGGAACAGCCGCAGAAAGGCTGGGAACCGGCAAGGGACGGGCTGACCCGCACGGTGGCTTGGTTCGGGCGAATCCCGCCGACCTTGGGCTGGTTTGCAGGTCGGTTGGATATGCCGTTGGCTGCCTTGGAAGATAATGAGCCTAGCTTCGGAGCCAGCGCGCATCCATTGGGAGAAAAGCTGGCCAGGTTGGACGACTTTACGGCCTGATTGGAAGACCCGGTGGAGTCATTGGAAGCTCCAACCGAGGCAACTTGACTCCCAATCTATCCGACTTTCCTTCCGCCCAGCTCATCGGTTCTCCCAAGTCACGCGCGGGTGGACTCAGTCCCCTGCCGTGGGCGGCCTGAAGCAGGTTGGTGACGCCGAACCGCCAGCCGTTGCGCCTCCATCACACCAAGCCGACGGCTAAGGCCACCGCGAGCAGCGCCAACAGGGCCGCCACCGCGACCTGCACCTTGCCTAGCGTCACCTTCGCCGCCAGCTTGGCTCCGCAATAGGCACCGATGAAAGCCGCTGCGCTTGCCGCACCAACCAACGCCCACGCGTGCGGGTCCAGCAGGACGAACAGGCCTCCGTAAAAGCCCGCGCCATAAACCCCCAGCCGCACCGTGTCCACGATGACGGCTCCGACGACGCCCGTGGCAATGAAGGCCTCCTTCGTCAGGCCAACGCGCAGGAGAAACGCCGAACGCAACGCCCCTTGATGCCCGGACAAGCCCCCAAAGAAGCCGGCCAGCGCGCCGCCCCAAGGCAGCCATTTCGCGTCGAAGGCGACCTTGGACCAGCGGGGGTGCAACTCATAGACCACGAAGCCGAGGATGACCGCCGCCATCGCCAGCTTGAGCACGGTGACTTGGCAGATGCGTTCCCCGAGCCGAAACTCGTATAGGACCGGCAGCACCGAAGCGGCTTGGAGCAGCGCCGCGCCCGCCAGCGCCGCCAGCGCGGCGGGCAAACCAAAGCGCCACGCCACGCGCCAGTCGGCATTGCGGCCCACGAGGGCGAGCTTGAAAAGGTTATTGGCCAGGTGCACCACCGCCGTCGCCGCCACGGCCACCGGCACGGGGAAGAAGGCGGCGAACACCGGCATAAGCAGAGTGCCCAGCCCAAAGCCGGAGAACAGCGTGAGCGCGGCGGCGAACAAAGCCGAGAGACTGATGATGAGCCAATCCATAATGAGCGGCAGGCAGTATGACAGACTGGCCCCGCTGCCAAATGAATTTCCGGTTACACAGGCAGGCGTGCCGCCCCGTGCCCGCTTGCGGCCAAACTCGCCTCCGTAATGGCCGGGCGGCGGGAGGCAGCGTCACCCACGTGGTAAATGTAACCTGAACGTTCATTGACATTGCCCTGCGTGAGATAAACTCGGGGCATGAAATTTGATAAATTAACCGCTCAAGCCACCGCTCTCACCCACGCCGCCTACGATGCCGCCGATCTGGCCAAAGTAGCCCAGACCAAGGCCGATGTTGCCACCCAGGAACATCGTCAGGCCAAGCTGCGGCTCAAAGCCGCGAAGAAAGCCGCCAAGGCGGCTAGACAGACGGCCCGCACCACCGAGGCCGCCGCCGCTGAAGCCGCGCAGCACGCCAAGCAAGCCCGCAAAGCAGCCGAACGCGCCGCCAAAGCCTTGCACAAGGCCAAGCAACCCGCCAAGCCCGCGAAGCAGCCCGCCGCCGCCAAGCCCGCCGGGAAGACGGCTGCGCGCGTCAAGCCGCCCACGGCGATGAATGCCAAAGCCAAACCCACCGGCCGCCCCGCCTTGGCGCCCGTGCCGACTCCGGTGGCCCCGGTCGCCCCGAGCGTGCCCGCCATTGCGCCGGGCAAAGCCTAGCGCACCGGCAGCTCCGACACCGGAACGTCACTGTGCTTTCACCGGCCCGCCGTTGATCCCGGCGGGACCGCCGCCGGATAGTTGCGGCCTATGAAACAGCGGATCTTGGTGGTGGATGACGAGGTGGACCTCACGGACTTGCTGGCCTACAACTTCGGCGCGGGGGGCTACGAGGTGCTGACGGCGCACGATGGCATGACCGCCGTGGCCTTGGCGCAGCGGTGGCTGCCGGAGGCCATCGTGCTGGACCTGAACCTGCCCGGCTTGGATGGCTTCGCCGTGTGCGAGCTGCTCCGCGGGTTGCCCTCCACGCGGGCCATCCCCATCCTTATGCTCACGGCCTTCGCCTCGGAGCGCTCGCGCCAGATCGGGCTTGAGATTGGCGCCAGTGATTACCTGACCAAGCCCTTCAGTCCTCACGCGGTGGTGGCGCGCGTGATGGAGTTGATCACGGAGGCCCACGCGGGCGCGGTGAAGCCGGCTTGAGCTGGCGGCTGCCGGCTTCATTTCACCCAACTGTTTCCCCGCCGCCGCGAGACCGTCACTTGCCCCCGTCACGTTCAAAAGAAACGTGCTATGAAGAAGGTTATCATCCTCACCGCGGGCTTCGGCGAAGGTCACAACGCAGCGGCCCGCAATCTCCGCGACGCCCTCGAACTCATCGAGCCGACCACGCAGGTCGAGGTGCTCGACTTGTTCGAGAGCACTTACGGCCGGCTCAATAGCTTTGTGAAACAGGCCCACCTCGGCGTGGTCCGCTATGCCCCCACACTCTGGCGCGGCATCTACTCACTGCTCGATCAGGTCTCCGTGGCGGACAGTGGGCTCACTGGCCTCACCCGCTTGCGCAATGCACTGCGCGACGTGTTGCGCGTGGCCCAGCCGGACTGCGTGGTTTCCACTTATCCCGCCTACGCGCCGGTCATCAAGGAACTCTTCCGCGACCATTCAGAGAAGCCGTTCCGCTTCGTCACCATCGTGACGGACTCGATCTCGGTAAACGCCGCGTGGCACCGCGCACCGAGTGACGCGTTCGTGGTCGCGAACCGCCCGACGGCCACGGTGTTGCACGCGGCCGGGGTAGAGGCGGCGCGCATTCACCCCTTGGGTTTCCCCGTCAGCCTACAGTTCGCCACGACCGGCCTCGTGCCCTTCCCCCTCGCCGCCGACGGTCCCATCAAGCTGCTTTACCTGATCAACCACGGGAAGAAGAAGTGTGGCAAGGTGCTCGACCGGCTGTTGGAAAACGAGCGCGTCCACCTCACGATCACGACGGGCCGCGACGCGGAGCTGAAGGCGGAACTGCAAGCGCGCTTCCGCGCCCACGGCGCGCGGGTGCAAGTGCTCGGCTGGACGAACCAGATGCCCGCGCTGATGTTGTCGCACCATGTGCTTATCGGGAAAGCCGGGGGTGCGGTGGTGCAGGAAGCCATCGCCGCACGCTGCCCGATGGTCATTAACCAAATCATCCCCGGCCAAGAGACGGGCAACGCGCAGCTCATCCAGCAGCTCGGCCTCGGCACGGTGGCGGAGCGCAATCGCGACGTGCCGGGCATCATCGAGGACGCGTTCGCGAAGGGCGGGCGGCAGTGGCAGGAGTGGCGCGCGAACCTGCTCAAGCACGCTCACCCGGATGCCGCCCTGCGCATCGCGGAACTCGTGCTGAAGCAGTGCGACGACGCGGGCGACTGGTCGCGGTTCGCCCCGGTGGCCAAGCCGCACTTGCTTACGGTCGAGACTCCCAACGCGCCCGCCGTGGTGGACGGCACGGCCGCACGGCGCTCTTTGTTGTGCGACTTTCACATCCACAGCAACTACTCGGACGGCAGCCTCACCGTGCCGGAGCTGGTGGACTTCTACGGGCCGCGCGGCTTCGACTGCATTTGCATCACGGACCATCTCGCGGACCCGCGCCGCGTCATCGGGAAGTTGAGCAAGTTGAGCAACCTCGTCCTGGCCGAGAGCCAGTTGGAAGAATACTTCGAGGTGCTGGACCGCGAGCGCCGCCGCGCGTGGCGCAAGTATGGGATGCTGGTCATGGCCGGCATCGAGTTCAACAAGGACGGGCTGACGAAGAAAAGTTCCGCGCACTTGCTGGGCATTGACCTGCAGATGCCCGTGGCCTCGGCCCTGGATTTGCCCGAGACCATCGCGCAGCTCCACGCGCAGGGCGCGCTGGCCATCGCGTCGCACCCGCACGTCTTCAAGAGCGAGTGGGGCAAGAACACGCTCTACCTCTGGGAGAACCAGGAGGAGTTCGCGCCGCTGCTGGACGCGTGGGAGATAGCGAATCGCAACGACATCTTCGCGCCCGTGGGCCTCAAGCGCCTGCCCTTCATCGCCAACAGCGACTTCCACAAGCCCAAGCACATCTACTCGTGGAAGACGCTCCTCCAGTGCGACAAACAGCCAGACGCGATCAAGGACTGCATCCGCCGCAATGAGCATGTGTCCATCACGCTCTACCGCGAGGGTGGCCTGCTGCCCGTGTCAACGCGCCTCGGCCGCCCGTTGGAACTTAAGGCGCAAACGGTGCGGCCCCAGCCCGCCGTCGCGCTGCTCCACGCGGTAAACGGCTGAGTTACCCAGCGCGGATTGGCGTCGTTGCCGGTTCTTCACCTGTTCGCCCTTGGGCTGTAACCCGCCGCACTCAGGGTGGTGGCGGACAAACCAAAACCAGTTATGAACTCACCAACCAAAAGACATTCGGATCAAACGGCCTTCACCCTCATCGAACTCTTAGTGGTCATCGCGATCATCGCGATCCTCGCCGGGATGCTGCTGCCCGCTCTGGCCAAGGCCAAGGCGAAGGCGCAGAAGACCGTGTGCTTGAGCAATCTCAAGCAGTGGGGCCTCGCGCAAACCCTCTACCTGGATGATAGCGGCAACCGCTTCCCCCGCACGAAAATCCCGAATGGCACGGCCGGCGTTGGGCCAGGCTACTCCGAGGATTTTCCCAAATGGTCGGACGCGGCGGGAGCCAACGCCGCCGGCCAGGGAACGGATGCGTGGTTTAACAACCTCCCGCGCTACATGGGCGAGCAGGCGCTGCATCTCTACCAGCCGAATCCGGCGGGCTATGTCAACGGCAAGACGGCCTTCAAATGCCCGACGACGGCATCGCAACCGTTTGACCCTGCCGTGCTGGCGATGGGTGATCCGAACACGCCCACCGGTCGCATCCCCTTCACCTACTCGATGAACTCGAAGGGCGGGGCCAGCACGATTGGAAGCACGCTGACCGCCGGTGTGGACATGCGCATGGAGCATGTGATCAATCCCTCGGCCTTTGTGTTCCTCTGCGATGTGCGCAGCCAGTCCACCGAGCAGCCGTTCTACGGGCCGCTGGGCAACGTGGGCAACCTCATGAGCCCGCAGGCCTATACCTCGCGCGCGTCTTCGCGGCATGACAAGGGGTTAGACATCGCCTTCGCCGACGGCCACGTGAGTTGGTTCAAATATGAGTATGCGTGCTCGAACTATAACAACAACGCCAAGGCCGTGGACCCGAATGTGCGGGACATCCAGTGGACCTATGATGGGTCAGTCGTGGCCGGCCCGTAGTCGCGGTCGCGGTCTGCCGAACGAACGTTTTCCCTGCCATTACAAGTGAACCGCCGGCGGCGGTGGTCCTACCGCCGCCGGCGGCTTTCCCCCATGCATCACTATTCATTGTTACCCTTGGTCGTCTGGCTCGGCAGCGCGTTGATGCCCGGCCGCGCCGCCAGCCCGGCTCCCGACCCAGTCAGCTTTACGTTCGCCACGGTGGGGGACTGCCGCCATGACCCCGCGGCACCGAACCTGACTGCGGCCGACCGCATCTGGCTGCAAAACACGCCGGTCCTCGCCCGGATGTTGCGAGAGATCGAGACCCAGCAACCGCACGCGCTCTTCTACAATGGGGACATGATCCACGGCTATTCCACCAACCGGCACGTCTTGGACCGCCAATACGCCTACTGGCGTGGCATGGTGGCGGGCTTGGGCGAACGTGGCGTCTGCGTGCTGCCCGTGCCGGGCAACCACGAGGTCCAGCTCAAGACGAAGCTGCCCAATGGCGAGATGGTGAAAGCCGCCTACCAGCCAAGCGAGGTCGCCTGGCGCGAAAACATGGGCGACCTCATCCTCGACACGAACCGTTGGCTCCAGGCGCACCACGCCGCGCCCACCGCGTGGTCCGTGGAACACGCGCCGCACATCGGGCAGGACGGGGTGCAGACGGATCAGCGGCAGTTGAGTTACTCGTTCGACTTCGCGCAACTGCACTTCGCGGTCATCAACACCGACGCCGTGGGCGTGGACTCCCACGCGCCGGTCATTTGGCTCGCCGCCGATCTCGCGGCGGCCAAGGCGCGCGGCGTGAAGCGGCAGTTTGTCTTCGGCCACAAGATGGCCTTCACCTACCACTACAGCGACAAGAGCAAGCCCAAGGGCTTCGATGTCTTTCCTGACAACCAGCGCGCGTTTTGGATTCTCATGGAGCAGTTTCACGTCACCTACTTCTGCGGGCACGAACACATCTATCATTCGATGCAACCCACGGCGAAGACCGGTGGCCATGCCTGGCAAGTCATCGTCGGCGCGGGGGGTTCCCCCTTCGAGGCCGCGCCCGGCGAAAACGCGCACCCGCATGACCGGCAATACTCGTGGGCTTGGGTCCGGGTGCACCGCAGTGGCCGCGTGGCGATGGAAGTTTACGGCTTTGATGAGCAGCTTGGCCCGACGCACTTGCTGGAGCGCATAGAACTAAGCGGCGCTTCGGCGCATTGAGGCGGACTTGACGCCACTTCCCTGAGGCTAAAGGGTTCGCTTCATGCGGAGGCGCACCGCGTTCACCCTCATCGAGTTGCTCGTCGTCATCGCCCTCATCGCGGTGCTCGCAGGGCTGTTGCTGCCCGCGCTGGCGAAGGCCAAGGGCAAGGCGAAGCAGACGCAGTGCTTGAACAACGAGCGGCAAATCGGCGTGGCCTACACGCTTTATCGCGACGAGCACGGCGGGCGCAACACGCCGCATCGCCTGACGCCCGACACGCCGGCGGATCCCTACGGCTTGACGGCGGGCGTGCCCAGCGGGGTAGCGGCCGGCGTGCCCGCGCCGACCGGGCCGAACGAAGTTTGGTGGGCGCCTTACGACCCTTGGCAAGTGCCCAACGGCGTGCCGGGCGCGACGTTCAAGGCGGGCCTGCTCTTCCCGATGATTGGCGTGAGCAACGTGTGGAAGTGCCCTGTCGAGCCGGACTGGCAGTGCAGCTACGGGATGAACTACGCCACCGGCAGCCCGATGGCGGCGAATGACGTGGAGGTGGCTTCCCAGAGCGGCCGCATCGTGGTGTGGGACCACCGGCGCAGTCCCGGCTGCGCGGATTCGCGCATCGCCGCGCCGCCGCGTCCGCCGTGGCTACCGTTCGGGGACCCGAGTCATTATCCACCGCGTCACGGCGCGGGGTTGAACGCGCTGTTCTACGACGGGCACGTGGCCTTGGTGAACTCGAACCAGCTCAGTGTGCGGAACTTTCGTGAGCCGGGTGCGCTGCCGTTGCTGCCCGCCTATCCGGGGGAGTAGGAATTCGCCAGGTTGCCCCGGCTGCCGGGGCATCAGCGCCCGCCGCGATGGAAGTCGAGCACGGCGCGCTGGAGGAGGTAGTCGTATTTCGCGGAGGCCTCGGTGATCTCGGCGGAGATGAGGTTCAGTTGTGCCTGGCTGAGTTCCGTGATGCTGCTGGCCCCGAGCTTGTAGCGCGCGGTGGCGAGGTCGTGCGCGGTGCGGGCGTGCAAGAGCAGCTTGGCGGTGAGGTCGAGGCGCTCGTGCGCGTGCTGGGCCTTGAGGTAGGCCACGCGGACGTCGCGGATGATGTTGTTCTCCTCGTCGCGAAGGTTCTCCGCGGCGGCCTGCGCCTTAAATTCGGCTTCACGCTGGCGGGCCGTGTCGCGCCCGCCGTTGAAGAGCGGGAGGCTCACCACCACGCCGCCGGCGGCGTAGTTGTCGTTGAGCCGGCGGTCGCGCACGGGCATGAGGCCGACGCCGCCGATGGCGCTGACGGTGGGGTAATGCAACGCGCGGTCGGCGCGGGACTGCGCGGTGGCGGCGGCAAGCTCCGCCCGCAGACGGATGAGCCGGGGCCGCTCGCCCAGGGCCTGGCTGACGAGGGGCGAAACGTCCCCGGGCAGGTCGGCGGGCAGCGCTTCCTCGGCGAGTTCGTAGCGGCGCGGCTCGCGCTGGCCCAGTAGGATGGACAACTCGGTGTGGCCGGACTCCAGTTCGCTGACGGCGCGGGCCAGCAACAGGCGGGCTTCCTCGACGCTCACGCGGGCGAAGCTCACGTCGAGCTCGGACTTCAACTGGTGCTTGGCCAGCGCGCTGACTAGCTGAAGCACGACCTCGCGCGTGGCGACGGTCTGCTTCGCCACGTCGCGCACGCGCTGCGCCTGCAGGACGGTGAAGTAGGCGACCGCCACTTGCAGCTCGACCTGCCGGCGCAAGGTGCGCACGAAGGTGTCCTCGATGAGGGATTTCTGACGCGTGGCTTCGACCTGGTTCTCGGTGCGGCCGAAGTCGGTGAGCAACTGGCTCGCGTTGATGCCGATGGCCGCGTGGTCGTAAACCTGGGTGGTGCCGAACGTGCCGGTCGCGCCGATGCGCGTGTTGTTCTGGTCCGCCGAGCCGGTTGCGGTGAAGTTCGCGGTGAGCGTGGGAAAGTAGTTCGCCCGCGCCTGCGTGATGGCCTCGCGGGCGGCCCGGGCGCGAGCGTCCCCGGCGGCAATGCGCGGATGCGTGCGCACGGCGGCGGCCCGCGCCTCGGCGAGCGTCAGCTTCTGCGGCTCGACGGCGCGCAGCCCGGCCACCCCGGCCAACAGCCAGAGACTTAAGGCGAGCGCCGTGACTTCGCGCGCCAGCGGGCAGGGGGGAAATGAAGGACGGAAAGCTTCCATGCGGCGCGGAGGTTGCCAGAGCCGGAGCATCGGTCAAGTCGTCTCCCGGCCGTGCACGAGCAGATAGGCGGCGGGGACGATGAAGACGGTGAGCACGAGCGAAACCGCGAGCCCGCCGATGATGGCGAGCGCGAGCGGCGCGTAGGCTTCGGTGCCAGTGCCCATCTTCAAGGCCATCGGCGCAAGGCCGAAGAGCGTGGCGAACGAGGTCATCAGCACCGGACGCAACCGGACGCGGCAGGCGCGCGCCACGGCGAGCCGCACGGACTGGCCGTCTTGGCGAAGCTGCCGCGTGAACTCCACGATGAGGATGCTGTTGGACACGACGATGCCCACCATCATCAGCACGCCCATGAGCGACATGACGTTGAGCGACGTGCCGGTGGCCCAGAGCGTCACGAGCACGCCGGTCAGGCCGGGCGGCACGGCGAGCAGGATGATGAACGGGTCGAGGAACGACTGGAACTGCGCCACGAGGATGAGATAGACGAGCACGACGGAGAGCAGCAGGCCGATGCCGAAGCTGCGGAACGATGACTCCATCCCCTGCACCATCCCGCGCACGTAGATGCGGACGCCCTCGGGCAGCGGCGTGTCGGCGATGATGCGGCGCACGTCCTTGGCCAGGCGGCCCAGGTCCTCGCCCTCGGGCGCGACATAGACATTGATGACGCGGCGGAGTTGGTAGTGGTTGACCTCGGTCGGCGCGCGGGCGTTGGAGATTTTGCTGACGGCGTCGAGACGAGCGGCGCGTTTCTGGCCCGCCCCGCGCACGGGGATGGCCTGCATGTCGGAGACGTCGTCAATCAGGTTCTCCGGATACTGAACTGTGAGGATGTAGTCGTTGCCGCTCTTCGGGTCCACGAAGTAGCTCGGGGCAATCATCGCACCGGACGCGAGTGCGGTGATGACGTTTTGAATGACCTCCTTCGACGACAGGCCCAGCTCGGCGGCGCGCGCGCGGTCCACGTCCAGTTTCAAGGAGGGGTAATCCACGTCCTGCGGCACGAGCACGTCGCTGACGCCGGGCAGCGCGCGCATCTTCGCCGCGAGGTCCGTGGCGAGCGCGTGCGTGGCGGCGAGGTCGGAGCCGGTGACTTGGATGTCAATGGGCGCGGGCAGGCCGAGGTTCAGCACGGCGTCCACGAGGCCACCGGTTTGGAAGTAGGTGGAGATCTGCGGCAAGTCTGCCGCCAGCCGGCGGCGCACGCGGGCCATGTATTCGTAGCTGCCGTGCTGGCGCTGCTTCCGGAGGCCAACCTGCACGAACGCGGTGTGCTGGCCGGAGTTCGGCGTATACATGGAACTGAAGCCGGGCTGGACACCGATGTTGGCCGCAATGACTTCGATTTCCTCCTTCGGCACCTCCTGACGAATGATCTCCTCGACCTGTGCGACCAGCTTCTCCGTGATTTCCACGCGCGTGCCGCTGGGGGCCTTGAGGTTGATGACGAACTGGCCGGGGTCGGTGCGCGGGAAGTAGGCGAACTTCAGTGCCGGGTAGAGGCCGAGGCTCAGGATGAACACGCCGACGATGAGAAGAATCGTGGCCAGCGGGCGCAGCAGCGTGACATCGAGCAGCCGTTCGTAGCCGCCGAGGAAGCGGTGGAACTGGCGGTTGAACCAGACATTGAAGCCTTTGTCTTCGCCGTCCGCGTCCTCGCCCTCGATGTGTGTCGGCTTGTGCTTCGGCGCCTTGATGAACTTCGCGCAGAAGAGCGGCACGACGGTCAACGCGATGATGTAACTGGCAAACATCGAGAGGATGACCGCCATCGCCATCGCAACGAAGAGGAACTTGCTCACGCCGTAGAGCAGCGTCACTGGAAAGAACACGACGACGGTCGTGAGCGTCGCCGCGAGGACGGGCAACGCCATCTCGCGCCCGCCCTTGTCTGCGGCGACCTGCGGTGTCTCGCCGTGTTCGAGGTGGCGGAAGATGTTTTCGAGGACGACGACGGAGTTGTCTATGAGCCGCGAGAACGCGAGCGCGAGACCGCCCAGCACCATCGTGTTGATGGTCGCGTCACCGATGGACAAGGCCATGAACGTCGCCAGCGCGGACAGCGGAATGGAGAGAAAGACTGCGACGGTGCCGCGCAGGCTGCCCAGGAAAACCATGATCATCACGCCCGTGAGCAGGAGGCCGATGGCGCCTTCGTGGATGAGGTTTGTGATGGCGTCGCGGACGAAGACCGACTGGTCGAACAGCACGCGCGCGACGAGTTCCTTCGGCACGTCCACGAGGTTGCCGAGCGCCTCGCGGATGCCGTCCACGACCGCGATGGTGTTGGCGTCGCCACCCTGCTTCAACACAGGCAGATAGACGGAGCGCTGGCCATCCACGCGGACGACGTTGGCTTGAAGCTGGTTGGCGTCCTTGGCGATGCCAATGTCGCCGACGAGGACCGAGGCGTTGCCCACGGTCTTGAGGGGAAGCTTGTTCACGTCCTCCACGTCGCGGAGCTGGGAGTTGGCATAGACGTTGTAAGTGAACGGCCCGATGCGCACGTCTCCGGCGGGGAGGATGAGATTCGAGTCGTTGACCGCGCGGACCACGTCCATGACCGAGAGCTGGTGCGACTCCAGTTTCAACGGGTCCACGTAAACCATGATTTGCCTGATCTTGCCGCCGAAGGGTTGCGGCACGGAAGCGCCCGGCACGCCCGCGACCTGATTGCGCACCGTGTATTGGCCGGCGTCGCGGAGCTGCGTCTCCGTCAAGCCCTCGCCCTTGAGCGTGATGAGGCAGACGGGCAGGCTGGAGGCGTCGAACTTGAGCACGACCGGCGGCAACGTGCCGGGCGGGAGGCGGCGGAGGTTGGCGCTGGCGAGGTTGGCAATGGTGCTGACTGCCGTATCGGCGTTCTGGCCGGGCTGGAAATAAATCTTGATGAGGCTCACGCCGGGCAGCGAGCGGCTCTCCATGTGGTCAATGCCGCTGGCCAGCGTGAAGAAGCGCTCGAAGCGCCCGGTGATATTGCTCTCAATCTGCTCCGGCGGCATTCCGGTGAAGAACGTGGCGACGACGACGACGGGGATGTTGATTTTCGGAAACAGGTCCACCGGCATCCGCACCATCGTGGTCACGCCGAGCACGAGCGTCATCAGGCAGACGACGATGACGAAGTAAGGGTGACGGAGGGCGAAGCGGCTCATTCGGCAGTGAGGGTTTCCACCACCTTCGGCTCGACCTTCTGGCCGGGCTTCACCTGCGAGCGGCTACCGACGAAGATCAATTCGCCCTCTTTGAGACCAGAAAGAATTTCCACCTTGGCCGCCATTTCGAGGCCGAGCATCACCT
>JAYTIO010000179.1:0-4240 GCA_043731805.1 Pedosphaera sp.
CGGGCCGTGGGGGTGGGGGGGGTCGCGGCGGTGGCGGTGGCGGGGCGGGCCGGCTCGGCGGGGGCGGCGGCGGCGGGCGGCTCGGCGGGGGTGGGGCGCAGGAGGACGACGCCGAGGGCGATGTTGATGATGAGGGAGAGGAGGAGGAGGGCTTTGGCGCTCATGGTTTGGCGGGCGGGGTGGCGGGGGCGGGGGCGGGTTTGGCCTCGGCTTCGGCGGCGCCGGGGTTGGGGGCGTCGGTGAGGCGGGCGGTGAGGGTGGCTTTGACCTTGGAGGCGGTGCCGGGATTGTTGGCGGTGCCGATGCGGATGCCGAACTCGGCGTTGATGGTGGACTCGACGATGGCGCCCAGGGCGGGGTCGAACCAGGCTTTGCCGGTGAACTTCGCGCCGTCTTCGAGGGTGGTGTTGACGAGGCTGCCGGGGGCGGGGGGCTTGGTGACGATGACGCCGGTTTGCTCGAAGCGGGCGACCTTGCGGCCGTCGCGTTGTTCCCAGGCTTTGAAGGTGTTGGTGGCGTCGAGGGTGAGGCTGGCGACGCCGTAGTTGTAGGTGCGGGTGGCGGGCCAGGTGTCGCCGATCTTCACGGGTTTGTCGGGCAGGCCGGTGTGGAGGGTGTTCCAGCCTTTGATGGCTTCGTCGGAGAAGAGGTTGTTGATGGTGGCGAGGGCGAGGGGGCCGGCCCCGACGGCGCCCTTGGAGCGGAATTGCGGGCCGCCCTCGAGTTTCTCGACCTTGCCTTCGGCGGAGGTGAGGTATTTGACCTTGCCGCCGATGAGTTTGCGCAGCGGAGCGGCGGGCTGGAAGTTCTTGGGGTCCTGCTTGGGGTCGCTGCGCGTGGTGAAGACGGTGGTGTTGGTGCCGAACTTGTTGGTGGTGGTGATGGCGAGGGTCTCGACTTCGACCTCATGACCGCCGGTCTCGCGTTCCTTCAGGGCGGTGAAGGCGAGCTCCAGCACCTGGGTGAGGGAGGAGCCTAGGGACATGGGCAGCTTCACGGCGGTGGGCGCTGCGGGAGCCTGGAGCTCGATGTCCGCCGTGGTTTCCACCCGCTGCACGAGGCGCTGGCCCACGGGCCACTTGGCCTTGAACTCGGCGGGTGGTTCCACCTTGGGCGGGGCGGGCGCTTCAGCCGCCGGCGTGGCTCCTGGTGCGGGGGCCACCGCTGGTTCCTCCGGCTTCTTGCAACCAGCCAGGGGCAGCAACGTGACGCCGAGGGTCAGCAAGAGGGCGGCGCGGGTGAGGGGGCGGCGGAAGTGGGCGATAACGGCAGTCATGGCGTGAGCAAGTCTTTCTGGATGGTTTGGCGGACTCGGTGCCGCGCACCTTACCAGTCGGGGCGATTTTGCAAACAGGAAAGCGGGGGGCGGGCGCGGCGGGAGATTATCAGGAAGACAGGAGGGCAGGAAGTGGACGGGGCGCAGGTAACTGAACCTAAGCACCAGAGTTGAACCCGAACTCCGAACTGGAAAGGCCGCGCAAGGGCGCAAGGAGCGCAAAGCCAAGCCGCTGGCAGGAAAACGGTTCGGATAGAAAAAATTCTGGTTTCGGCCGTCCCCGTCCCGGCTCCTTTGGGTTCTTTGCGCCCTTGCGCGGCTCAACTTCGGAGTTCGGGTTGGACTCGTGATGCCGACGGGGCGTTTGGGTTCCAGTTACGGTCCGAACTCGGCCGGCGGCACGGGCGCGGCCGGCGGCCGGGCGGGGAGGCTCACGCGGACGGTGGTGCCCTTGCCCGGCTCGCTGGAGAGCAGGAGTTTGCCGCCGTGGAGTTCGGCCAGCCGGCGGGCGATGGGCAGGCCCAGGCCAGTCACGTGGGGCTCGGCGGTCAAGCGCGTGGGGGGCGCGGACCGGTTCAGGCTGGCGAGTTGTTCCGGGGTCATGCCCTGGCCGCGGTTGGTGATGGTGAGGAGGAAGTCGTGGCCGTCGTCGTAGCCTTGCAGCGTGACCGGCGTGTCCCGGGGCGAAAACTGGCAGGCGTTGCCAACCAGTTCCTCGACCAGCTTGGCGAGGTGCGCGGCGGCGATGGCGGCGGTGCCGGGGGAGAGTTTGAGTTGCAGGTCGGCGGTGCGGTCCGCAGCCCCGGCGCACCGGCGGGCTTGGGTGGCGGCCACTTCGTCAGCGTTGGGGGTGTGGGCCTGGCGCAGGGCGTTGAGATGCGCGGGGTTGGTGCCGAAGAGTTCGAGCTGGGCGTGGAGGAAGAGGTTTTTGGTCAGGCGCTCCACCCGCTGCCCGGCGGTGTGCAGGGCCTGGGCCAGCTCGTTGATTTCCTCCGGGGTGCGGGTCTGGCCGGGGGTGGCCAAGGCGCGGGAGGTGTCGAGGATGCGGTTGAGGGGCTTGGACAATTCGACCGGCAGCGGCAGGCCGATGCCGGCCCCGAGGCAGGCCAGCTTGCGCTCGACCTCGTCGCGCAGAGCCTTCCGGCGATGCACGCGCAGCTCGAGTGCGGCGACCAGTTCGTCCAGCTTGAACGGCTTGGCGATGTAGTCATCGGCGCCGAGGGTCATGCCCTTGCGCATGCCTTTGAGGTCCGCGTCGCCCGTCATGAGCACGAGGGGAATGTCTGCGGTCGCGGGGTGCTGCCGCAGGAGGGCGGTCATGGCGTAGCCGTCCACCTGGCTCATGACGATGTCGCTGACCACGACGTCCGGCAGGTGGGCGCGGGCGAGCTTCACGCCGGCCAAGCCGTCCGCCGCCTCGATGACCTCATGGCCGCGGGTGCGGAGCAAATTGGCCACCGACTGCCGGAACACGTCCGCGTCATCCACCAGCAAAATCTTCATGCAAGGCTGAGAGTCAGGTAAGTTCCCGGCCATTTCACGCGCGAACTTCGGCGAGGAAGCTGGCGGGGATTTTATCAGGAGAGCAGGAAGGCAGGAGACGGAGGGGAACCGGCGCAGCTTGCTGCCCGTGGAGCCGGCCCGGCAGGGTGACTGGCGTGGGGGGATGGCAACGGCTGGCAGTCTGGGTCCGGCAGCTCGGCCATCGGGCCGAGTATCGAAGTGCGCCCAAGAAGCGCCGCCACGCTGATTTCCCCTCCTGCCTTCCTCCTCCCCTCACCCGTAGAGCGGCTGCGGCGTGAAGGTGTCATATTCCAGGCTGCGCACGTGCTGGTTCACCCAGAAGCCTGCGAGCACGGTGCCCAGGCCGGCGGCGACGAGGAAGCCGATACCGAACCAGCGTTCGCCCGCCACGATGCTGCCCCAGGTCACGCCGAGGTTCGTCCCGGCGAAGACGGCGCAGGCGATCATCGCGTCGCGCCGCTTGTCGAGGTAGTGCAGCACCATGAGCAGCGACATGAAGATGACCAGCAGGAACGTCCCGATGAGCGCGATCTGGAAGATGCCGGCCTGCACCGCGCCGAGGCCGATGACGGGCAGAATCTTCTCCGCGCCCAGGATGAGCACGATGGTGAACAAGCCTTGGACCTTGAGCAGTAGGCCGAAGCCTTCTTGCAACGCGGCGATCATCTCCTGCTTGCACTCGGTGACTTGCGCGAGCGTGCCCTTCTTCAGGACGTGCTGGAAGAAGTGGTGGTTCGCCACGGAGAAGTCGGTCTCGAGTTTCAGGAGGAACACCGCCATGCCCGGCACGATGGTCAGGAAGGCGAAATACACCACGCGGTCATACACCGGAGCGGAGTGCAGCAGTCCGGCGATCTGCTCGGCCGCCGGGTCGAGCCACCAGAAGAGGAATTTGTCGATCCAGATGCCGAGGTTGTAGAAGAGGCCGCAGAGGGCGAGCTGCCAGTAGCGGCGGAAGCAGCGGAGGAAGCTGGCGTCGGCCACTTCGCGGTTGCCGACTTGCAGGTAAATCGCGCGGAAGAGCAGCAAGAGCAGGAGGGCGTGGCCGATGGTGAAACCCACCATCGCGCCGGTCACGTCCGCCCAACGGTCGCCCAGCCAGGCAAAGCCGAAGCTCGCCGCACTGCCGATGGCGAAGCCCCAGAGCACTTGCGCGTAGTCCTTGATGGCCGTGAGGAAGATGCTCGCCACCCAGATGCCGCCGACGAAGGTCGTGAGCATCGCCGCCGCCAGCCGGAACCCCAGCGGCCCCGGCACGCACCCGACAAAGATGACCAGCCCGACCACGGAGAACAGCACCATGCTCCACGCGATGGAGAACACGAAGGTCGGGTAAATCTGCTCCGGCTGGCGCGCATACTCCTGGTCCGCCGCGTGGCGCGTGAGCACCATTTGAATCGGCCCGCTCAACACCAGCGTCACCGCATACACGAGCGAGAT
>JAYTIO010000180.1:0-4534 GCA_043731805.1 Pedosphaera sp.
AGGGCCGTGGCCGGGTGATTTAGCTCTTGCTGGGAATCACCGGCAACTTCAGCTCTTTTCCCGGTGGGGCGAGGCGAAAGGTGAGGAGCACGCTGTTGAAGGCGCCGTGGAACTCTGCGAGCTGATTAGGATTCACCAGCAAAACGAACTCAAAAACCCCGGCGAGGGTGGGCAAGTAGCAGATGCGCGTATGCAGCGGGAGCCCGGTGGGGGTGAGCCAGACGAAATCGAAGGTGGCGCCTGGGACCCCGCCAGCTGTGGTCTGGTATTCCTCCACGATGCGTGCATTGGGATACTGCTTCAGGAGCGGTTCGCGAAAAGCGTCGTGCAGCGTCGGTGCCACCGTATTAGTCGAGGCTAGGCTGCTGGCGCGTGCTGGCTTCACCGAGGCCGCCAAATCGGGCCGGAGGCGGAGCATGATGGAGCACTTCCCTTCGGGGTCTTCCAAGAAGACTCTGCGCTGCTCCTCATCCGCCCGGATGCGAAAGCCGCGCGGGGCCGTGAAGAAAAATTTGTTCGTCCCCACCGACACGATGGGCCGGTGGAACACCCCAGCCTCCGGCACTTCGGTGCGAATGATCTCGATGCTGAACGGTTTCTCGGCGGGCGGCTCGGCCTGAGAGACTTGGGCGCGAGCCAGGCTGAAAACGACAGCCGAGGCAATAATTCCGACCGCAAGGAGGAGGCGCATGGGCTAGCCGTTGTAGTTCGTGACTCCCGGCGCTGGGTTCAGCCAGCGGGCGCGGATGAGGACGCGCAACTGCGGCGTGCCGGGCGGGATGAGGTTGGGGTTGGTGAAGTTGTTGTCGAAGTAGAACTGGCGCGTGGGCGGGTTGTAATAAGCCCCCGGCCATTGGAATTGCGTGCTGGCGCGCACGCTGTTGAACAGGTTCACGAGGGAGCCGTTCAGCGTGAGCGTGTCGCCCGACCAGTCTTCCAGCAGGCGCGGGTAATTGTGGACGCCGCCGCTGAAGGCCGCTTGGGAGGAGCCGGTCGAATACACCACGCCTGCGAGGACCGCAGCGTTGACGGTCGTGCTCGAGGCGGCGCGGGAGGTGTAGGCACCCGCACTCGCTGCGTCGCTCCAACTGGGGGAGAGCACCGTGAAAGCGTCGGCCGCGAGGGACGCCGGCAAGGTGGAGGAAGTGTTGGACGTGCCGAGGTGCGCGGCGTTGGTGCAGTTGTAGTGTCCCAGCACATACATCGGATTCGGCGTGGAGACGGTCAGCCCGCGACTGGGCAGAGTCTGGCCGTTCTTGACCCGCACGGCGGCGAGCTGCGAGGCGGTGACGCTGCGGTTGTCCGCGACGTAGAGCAAGTTGGGCGGATTGCCGGAACCCAGTTTGGCAATGACCGCCGTGTTGGTGGCCGCCCAGGTGCGGAAGCGGCCCACATCAATCTCGGTGGTGAGGATGGTCTTGCCCTCGCGCTGGTCGGTGAAGGTGAGGTTGGTGGTGAGGAAGTAATTGGCGTTGGTCCAGTTGATGGTGGTGGGCGAGGCGTCGAAGGGGGCCTTGACCTGCACCGTGACGGTGGAATTGCTAACGAGCACGAGCATCTCCGACTTGTTGTAGTAGCGCTCTTGGCCCATCGAAGAGTTCATGGCCTCGCCGACTGGCGGCATATTGATCACCTCGCGGACGGCGGCGGCGGAGTTGTTCGTGCCGATGGGGAGGGTGAGCGAGCTGGCGTTGGTGGTGATGCTTCCCTGATAGGTGACACTGCCGCCCCAGCCGGAACCGCCTTGTCCCGCCCAGGGCGGGTTGGTAACCGTGCGGGTGCTGGACACGTTGGTGGTGAACAGGAGCGGTGAGCCTGACCCCACGTAGATGTTGCTGTTGGCGTGGACGCGACCGCCGATGGTGAGCGGGGCTGCGGTGGAGAACTCCAGCAGGCTGTTGTAGAAGATCGCGAACTGGAAGACCGGGACGGACGCGAGCTGCAAGTCCTGCGAAATGCCGTTGGTCACGGGGTAACGCCCGTTGGTCTGCCGGGCGTTGGAGATCACGCGATACTGCGAGGCGAAGCCCAGCAGTCCGGCGTATTGCCCGCTCAGGTTGGTGTAAATCTGCGTCTGCGTGCGGGCAGCGTAGTTCTGGTTGGTCGTGCCCTGCGCGTTGGAGAAGCTGAAGTCCGCCCAGTAGCTGCTCTCGCTCGTGTTCGGGACGTTGGTGCGATAGGAGGCGAGATTGTTGTAAACCGTGGCTTCGCCGCCGCTGTTGTAATCGCTCATCATGCCGGTCACGAGCTTCTCGGTCGCCGCCTCAGCGGCTGCCGCCGTGACGGACAGTTGCACGGTGCGCTCGTTGTGCATGGAGTTGCTGGCCACCCAGTTCATGGAGGCACCCAAGACCAGGAGGCCGATGGCGGAGAACACCATTACCATCAGCAGCGCGTAACCGTGCGCGTGGGAGCGGGGAGGGCAAAAGAGGAGTTTCATGGGGCACCTCAGAGGATACGGCGGGTGATCTTGGACTGGAGCTGATAGTAGTCGAAGGCGTTGTTGGTGCCGATCTTCGTCAGGGGATAGGGGATCTGGTAGAAGCGCAGATTCACACTCACGACCCGGTTGTTGGCCGGCCCGGTGAGGACGGTGCCAGCGTAGTCCTCGGCCTGAAAGATCGTCGAGTTGGTCAGGTATTGGGCGATGGTCCGGGGCGTGGCAGCGCTGGATTCCACCCGGCGCAGCTCGCTCAGGTTGGTCTCGAAGTAGTAGCGAATCCAGGTGGCCGAGTTGGTGGTGGGATAGATCCGCACGGCCATCCCGGCCTGGCTCGCTCCGTTGGTGAGACTGGTGAAGGTGTTCGAGGTGCCGTTGCCGATCTCGACCGTGGTCGCGGAACGAATCTCATCCTGCAGCCGGTTGAACGCGTAACGCGCCTGCTGCCCCACCCCGAGCTTGGCCATCGTGATCGCATTGAGCCGCATCCCCATGACGTGGCTGTAAACCACGCCCCCGACCACCATCGTCATGAGGCTCATCGAGATGAGCATCTCGGTGATCGTGAAGGCGACCGTGCGGCGTTGGCGGGCGAAGTTCATGTCACGAGTTGTCCGGCGAGCGATAGGTCGCCACGGTGTTGGTCATGAGCTTGTTCTTCCGGTTCCAACGCCACACACAGTCCACGCGGATCATCTTCAGCATCGGGTCGGTGGCGGAGATGGTGGTGATGGTCGTGGTGTTCGTCCCATAGACGATGTTGGTGCCCGACATGGGGAGGTCGAGCGGCAACGCCTGCGTGGGGAAGTTGCTCGCGATCACCTCGTCCACGCCGGCCTCGGCATCCCAGCGCGCGGCCCGGGTCTGCTCCATGCGTTGGACTGCCATGGCCTGCGCGGCCAACGAAGTGCCTGACCAATCCGCACGCTCCTGTGATTGGATGTGCCCTTGAATCAGTCCAGCCACCGTGATCGCGGCAACTACCGTGGCCACGCACACCTCGGTCAGGGTGAAGGCCTTGCCGCTTCGCTGGCTACGGACAGAGCCGGGCGCAGCCCCGGGGTTTTGATGCGAAGGAAGTTTCACGATGTTGCCATGGGCGATTGACTCGCTGGCTTGATAGAGCCGGAAGGGTGCCAAGTCAACTTGCGATAGGTCCTTTTGGATTTAGCTTCGCAACGTGGCATGGCCCACCCGCCGGAGACGAGAGAATGGCTGGCAATTGGCGCTGGCCCTCGCTAAAATCTGCCCCACTCAAACCATGAAAGCACTTGTCACCGGCGGCGCGGGATTCATCGGCTCACACATCTGCGAAGCGCTCTGCCGGCGCGGCGCGAAGGTCGTCGTTCTCGACAACCTCAGCACCGGCAAGCTCCACAACCTCGACTGGAAAAAACCCGGCGACGAAGTCGAGTTCGTCCAAGGCGAAGTCGCCGACGAAGCGCTCGTGAAGCAGCTCGTCGCCGGCTGCGACTGGGTGTTCCACGAGGCCGCCCAGCCCTCCGTCCCGCTCTCCGTCGCGCAGCCGATGCAGACCAACCGCGACAACCTCGACGCCTCGCTCGCCTTGCTCGTCGCGTCGCGCGACGCGGGCGTGAAGCGCTTCATGTTCGCCTCCTCCTCCGCCGTCTATGGCGACTCCGAAGCCCCCTTGAAGCACGAGTCCCACGGCGTCTGCCCCATCTCGCCCTACGGCCTCCAGAAGTATGCCGCCGAGCGCTACGGCCAGCTCTTCCACCAGCTCTACGGCTTCGAGGCCATCAGCTTCCGCTACTTCAACGTCTTCGGCCCGCGCCAGTCCTTCGACTCGCCCTACTCCGGCGTCATCGCGAAGTTCTGCACCCTCCTGCTGCAAGGCACCGCCCCGAAGATTTTCGGCGATGGCCTGCAAACCCGCGACTACGTCTATGTGCAAAACGTCGTCAACGCGAACCTCCTCGCCGCCGAGGGCGACACCGCCAAGGTCGCCGGCAAAGTCTTCAACGTCGGCTGCGGCGAGAGCATTGACCTGCTCCAGCTCACCGCCGAGTTGAACCGGCAGACCGGCCAGAACCTCGCGCCCGTCCACATGCCCCCGCGCACCGGCGACATCAA
>JAYTIO010000181.1:0-13744 GCA_043731805.1 Pedosphaera sp.
CGCCGGAGGCCGACAGCTTCGCCCAACGTGCCTTGCTCCTGCGTTACGACGCGGCAGAGAAGGCCCCGATTGCCGCCGGGAAGTTGCTGCAAGCCCGCCGCACGGACGACCAGGCTGGCAGCTTGTGGCACGTCTTCAACCGGGTGCAGGAGAACTTGCTGCAAGGCGGCTTGAAGGACTACAGCCGCCGGAAGCAGGACGGCAGCCGGTTCCCGCGCACGCGCAGCGTGACGGGACTCGACGAGAACGTCCGGCTCAACAAGCAGCTCTGGACACTGGCGGAGGACTTCGCCACGACCTCGCTGGCCGCGTAATCACGAAGGCGCTGCCACCGCAAAGGGCAGCGCTCCTTTTTGGGGCGGCGACTTCCGCCCCAAGCCCCACCCGCCAGAGACGATGTCTCTGGACTCCCTCGCCGCCGTTACCCCGCCCACCCCGATGCTCGCCCCCTCCATCCCCAGGGGGCTTTGCTTCGCACGGGTGACAACCGCGCCTTGGTATGGATACAAAACTCGACACCCGTTTGTTAAACCTCACCGAACTGGCGACGGAGTTGAACGTCGGCACGACGTTCACGCGGGCGATGAAGAAGGCCGGCCTGCCGGTCCCCGGAGGCCGCACCACCGTCACCGCCGCGATGGATTGGCTGCGTGCCCACCCGGACTTCAAAGTCCGTGAGGCGCTCGGATGGGGCCGGAATGCGACGGCGACGACGTAAGCCGCCGGAGAGGATGGAACGATTTCAAAGTACCGAGGGGATTGGTCAACCACATTGCCAAGGCCGTGTTCGCTGCCTCGCAAGGGCTTCAACGTAGCCGAGAGATTTTGACTTCAGGGCACATTCTGGGCACAGTGGCGGTGCTGAATCGGTGCAACTCGCTGAATCGCAAGCTCCATTGGAATGGAGCGGGTGAAGGGAATCGAACCCTCGTCTCAGGCTTGGGAAGCCCACATTCTACCATTGAACCACACCCGCACCGGGCATACTCAGCGAGTATTGCAGACTGTTCCTTCCGCTCGCAACAGCTGAATTTTGGCTTCTCGGCGGGAGTTCAAACTGAGCCCGGGCGTGGAAACAAGGGGGAGAATCCACGAACCGCCAAAGCCAGTGATTTCTGCCCCTGCCCCCTCCCGCTTGCAAGTCCTTGAAAATCAAGGCAGGGGTCGGGAGGTTCATGCAGCCCGGTGCTTCGCGCTACTTTTGCGTCGGTTTGGCGGGGGCGGCCTTGGGGGTCTTCATGATTTGCACGGGCACGGCGTTTTGCTGCGCTGCGCCGGGGGTGCTGCGGCCGTCGGTGACGTATTTCTCCAAGAGCCTGGTCAGGCGGGCGACGACTTCGGGGTGCTGCTCCTGCACGTTGGTTAGCTCGCCGAGGTCTTGGTCCAAGTCGAAGAGTTGCACCGCTGGAAGACTGGCGGCCTTGGGGGTGCCCGGGCGCGGCTCGCTCCAGCCGCCGGAATCGCGGCAGAGTTCGAGCTTCCAGTTGCCTTGGCGGACGGCGAAGGAGCCATTGATGGAGTGGTGGACGACGGCTTCGCGCAGCGGGAAGTGCTGTTCCTGGCCGAGCAGCGCGGGGAGGAAACTCACGCTGTCCTCGGCGGCGGTGGCGGGGAGTTTCGTGCCGAGGATTTCCGCCACGGTGGCCATGAAGTCGGTGAGGCAGAGCAACTGCTGGGACGACGTGCCGGCCTGCACGCGCGCGGGCCAGCGGACGAGGACGGGGATGCGGTGGCCGCCGTCGAAGATGTCGGCCTTATGGCCGCGGAAGGTGTGGCTGGGGTTGTGGCCTTTCGCGAGTAACGCAGGGAGGTCGGCCTGGGGCGAGCAGCCGTTGTCGCTGGTGACTATGACGAGGGTGTTTTCAGCGAGGCCTTGTTTGTCCAATTCCGCGAGCAGTTGGCCGATGCTGTGGTCGGTCTGCATGACGAAGTCGGCGTAGGGGTTGAGCCCGCTTTTACCCTGCCATTCTGGCGTGGGCGCGATGGGTGTGTGGGGCGCGGGCAGCGGGAGGTAGAGGAAGAAGGGCTTGCCGGCTTTGGCGTCGGCGGCGCGGGCTTGCACGTGGGCGAGGGCTTTGGCGGTCAGCGTGGGCAGGGCTGCTTCGGCCTCGAAGTCCGGGGCGGCGGGGCCGAGGCGCGTGGCCCCGGGCTTGCCGCGCATCATGGGAAACTTCTTCTCCACGGTCGGCAGTTGGGTGACGCGGTCGTTCTCGATGAAGGTGTAGGGCACCATGTCGAGCGAGGCGCTGATGCCGTAGTAGTAGTCGAAGCCGACGGCGTTCGGGCCGTTCTTGATGGGCTGCGCGTAGTCCACGTTGTGAACTTGGTCGGCGGACTCGATGTTCAGCTCGGCGACGGTCTTGCCTTCTTTCTTCACCCAGTCCATGCCGAGGTGCCACTTGCCGATGGCGGCGGTGTGGTAGCCGTGGTCCTTGAGCAATTGCGCGACGGTGAGGCGGCCGGGCTCGATGAGGCGCGGGCTCAGGCCGCCGAGCACGCCGGACTGCAGCTTGGTGCGCCAGTTGTAACGGCCCGTCATCACGCCGTAGCGCGTGGGCGAGCAGACGGAGGAGCTGGAGTGAACGTCGGTGAAGATCATCCCGCCGGCGGCGAGCTTGTCCATGTAAGGCGTGGCGATCTTGCCCTGGGGGTTCAGGCATTTCACGTCCCCGTAGCCGAGGTCGTCGCAGAGGATGTAGACGAGGTTGGGCTTGGCCGGAGCTGCGGAAGCTGTCAGCGCGAAGAGCGCGAGGGTCACGGCGGAGCAGAGGTTTTTCACGCGCAGGAGTTTAGCGCGGCGGAGCAAGGGCGCAACGGTGGCGAAGGGAAAACAGCGGCGCTGAAGCCGTCGCCGTCCAAACGCACCGCGAAATCCGCAGCCGTCTGGAACGCGCGCCAGCCTCTGGGCCGCGGCGGCTTCAGCGCTGCTTTTCGGGAGCGGGAGGGCGACTGCGAGACCCCGGCACGCGTCACTGCATCGGCAGCGTCAGCCGGACTTCTAGGCCGCGCGGCTCGTGGTTCTTCGCCGTGGCGGTGCCGCCGCAGGCTTCGATGCAGGTCTTCACAATGGCCAGACCCAGGCCGGCCCCGCCGGTGTTGCGCGCGCGGTCGGGCTCGATGCGGTAGAAGGCGTCGAAGATGCGGTCGAGGTGCGCGGGGGGCACGCCGGGGCCGAGGTCGGCGATGAGGATGATGGCGGAGGTGCCTTCGCGGCGGGCGGTGACGGTGATGGGGCCGTCGTCGCCCGCGTAACGGAGGGCGTTGCGGAAGAGGTTGGCGAGGGCGCGCTGAAGCAGCTCGGGGCTGGCGAAGCAGGTGAGGTCGGCGGGGACTTCGACGATGACTTCGCCTTTGTTGGCGGCCTCGCGCTTGACGGCGGCGTCGGCGATGGCCTTCACGTTGACGGACTGGCGTTTGATGTTGCCGGGCTTGAGCGAGGCTTTGGAGATGGTGAGCAGTTCGTTGACGAGGTCGCTCATGTGCTGGACTTCCTCGTGCACGTCTTGGATGCACTCCTTCTGATGGTCGGTAGAATTTTGTTCGAGGATGCCGACGGACATCTGGAGGCGGGCGAGGGGGGAACAGAGCTCGTGGGCGATGTCGCCGAGGGAACGTTTCTGGCCGGTGACGAAGCCTTCGAGGCGGGTGCTCATGCGGTTGATGGCGCCGCCGAGTTGACCCAACTCGTCGGTGCGGGTCTCGTCCACGCGCACGTCAAACTGGCCGTCGGCAATCTGCCTAGTGGCGCGGGTCATCTGCGCGATGGTGCGGGTGATGCCGCTGATGAGGGGCAACCAGAAGAGGCCGCAGAGCGCGACGAGCCCGGCGCAGGAGAGCACCCATGGACGGTAGTCGAAGAAGAAGCCGCCGGCGCTGAAGGTCGCGGAGCGGGCGAGCAGCGTGCCGCGGGTGTGGTCGCCGTGGACGCCGGGGCGCAGGGCAATCAGGAGGCCGACCCAGTATGTCCGCGGGGTTTCGGATTGCACGAGGAAGCGGCGGTGGATGGGGGCGCTGCCGGGGGCGTCGGCTTGGGCAGCGGCTTTCGGGTCGCGGCTGGCGGTCGTCGAGTTCGTTGGCGGGACGGGCGTCCAGTCGCCTTCCACGGGCGGGCGGCGGTCGAGGCTGCTGTTGGGTTGGCTGTCGGGGCTGTCGGACGGCGGGCCTTTCTTGCCGCCGGGAGGACCGCCGCGTTTGCCGGGCGGGGGGAAGCCGCGGCCTTCGCCACCGAATTCACCGCGTGGGTTGAAGCCGGGGTTCTCACCGAAATCGCCGCCCGCTGGGCCGCGCCGGCCTTGGCCAAAGCCGACTCCGCGTGGCGGGCGCGGGAGTTGGAGGCGCAGGGTCTCGGGGATTTCCACGGGCTCGCCGGCGAGGATTTCCAAGTCGTCCGCGAGGAGTAGGAATTTCACGCCGTGGGCGTTGCTGTAGCGGGCGAGGGTGTCGTTCCACTCGGTGCGCGGCTTGCTCTCCAACTCGCCCATGATGGCGCGGGCGGTGGACTCGACGCGGGCGCCGACGTGGCCGGACAGGAAGGAGTCAAAGCCGCTGCGGGTGGCGTAGCGCAGGCCGAGCCAGACGAGGAGCATCAGCACGAGCAGGTTCAGCGAGAACCAGGTGAGAATCTTGGCGGTGAGGGGGAAGCGCGGGGTCATGGAATTTCGGGGCGCAGCAGCATATAACCGGCGGAGCGGACGGTGCGGATGAAGCGCGGTTCCTTCGGGTCGTCGCCGAGCTTTTTGCGGAGCGCGGAGATGTGGACGTCGATCGAACGGTCAAAGACCTCGTAGTTGCGGTTGCGGATTTCGTCGAGGAGTTGCTCGCGAGATTTTACGCGGCCTTGCGCGCGGGCGAGCGAGAGGAGCAGGTCGAACTCGACGGGTGTGAGCGTGAGCGGTTGTTTGCCCAGCGCGGCAGTGCGCGCGGCGGAGTTCACGCGGAGGTCGCCGACCACGAATTCCTCGTCAGCCTCGGGGTTGGCGGAACCTTGCGTCGTCCGTCGCGTCACGGCGCGGAGGCGGGCGAGGAGTTCACGCGTGGAAAAAGTCTTGGGTAGGTAATCATCCGCGCCGAGTTCGAGGCCGACGATGCGGTCCGCCTCCTCGCCGCGCGCCGTGAGCATGAGCACGGGAACGGCGGAAAGTTTGCGGATGCGCCGCAGCACCTCGAAGCCGTCGCAGCCCGGCAGCATGAGGTCGAGTATGACGGCGTGCCAGGACTCGGCGACGGCGCGCTCGGCTCCGTCCGGCCCCGTGTGCGCGGCCTGCACGCTGTAGCCGAGGGGTTCGAGGTAGTCTTTGATGAGCCGGCAGAGCTTGCGGTCGTCGTCAATGACGAGGATGCGCGTTGCGGGAGCGGCGACGGGGGCGACGGGTTTTGGGAGGGCAGCCATGGATGCGTCGGGCAGGGAAATAGCAGGCGGCATTGAGTTTGGGAACTCGCATGACGCCGTAGCGCAGACTTCCAAGTCGGCTCGGCCGCGATTTTCCAAGACCGCTTGCCGTCGGTCTCGCCACCCGCTCCGGGGCTCCACGCCCGCTGCCGATTTGGAAATCGGCGACACGGCAGGTTTGGAAACCTGCGCTACGGAGGCGAAGGGTTGAGTGTGCATGGCGCAGCGTAAGTTCCCTGAGTCTTCCGTGTTGGTGAGCTGGCGCGAGTCCATTTACTCCGGCTTAACAAATCTCCTCGGCTAGCCACACAATGCCTTTACACACGCGACGCACGTTGGCGGCAGATAACAACTTCACGCCTACGAAAGCCTCCACTACTTGCCATGCGTAACCGCACTTCAATCCGTCCGCTGAGAACTTCACTTACCTACCTCGTGGCGGTTTCGCTTGTGGCTATTGCCCACGCGCAGAACCGTCCGCCTGAACCCAAAGGCCCCGGCGGGCGCGGGGGCGGCGAGCAGAAGGGTAAGCAATACGCCGCGCCGGCGGGCGATGGACAGAGTCCGGGCAAGAGCCAGGTGAGCATCACGGTGGAGGGCGGCTTCCGCGTCATCCGCGCGAATGGCTTGCCGGACCATGCGCCGGGGCAGTTCCCTAATCGTGGCAACCCGCACACGGTCGCGGCGCAGAATTACAACTACCGCGTGCCGGCCCAGCCGAAGGAGAACGCCACGTTCACCAAGCTCGTCATGCACCCGTTCGGCGTCGCGCTGAATGGCGTCGTCTTCGACCCCGGCGCGGCGGAGTGGTGGCAGATGGACCCGCGCTCGGGCTGGACGCTCGACCCCATCAGCGGCTCGCAGAAGCTGGGCGTGGACCGCCACAACGCGCACGTTCAGCCCAGCGGCGCGTATCACTATCATGCGCTGCCGACCGGCTTGATTGAGCTGCGCACCGGCGGCAAGGAGCGGGTCGCGCAAGTGGGCTGGGCGGCGGATGGCTTTCCCATTTATGGCCCGTGGGACTACAGCGACGCGAAGAGCACCAACAGCACGGTGAAGCGGATGAAGTCCAGCTACCGGCTGCGCGAAGGCACGCGCGCCAGCGGGCCCGGCGGGAAGTTCGATGGCAGCTACGTGGAGGACTTTCAGTTCGTGAAAGGCGCGGGCGACCTCGACGAGGCGAACGGGCGCGTCGGCGTCACGCCGGAGTTTCCGCAGGGCACGTATCACTACGTGCTGACGGAGGATTTCCCGTTCATCCCGCGCCAGTTCCGGGGCACGCCGGATAGCAGCTTCTTCCGCCGCGGGCCGCCGCCGATGCGCTTCGGCGCGGGTGATGTGGGGTTCAAAGGCGGTCCACCAGGCAAAGGTCCACCACCGGGAAAGGGTGAAAAATAGCCGAAATTATACCATTGCTGCATGAACTCACTCCCCCTCACTGACTGTCCCACGAGGTTCAGGAGTCAAAGCCCTAACCACGCATCAGCCTTGGCGGCGCTGCTTCTCGCCATCGCGCTTCCCCTCCTCGCCGCCGAAGCGGACTGGCCGCGCTTCCGTGGCCCCAACGGCTCGGGCATTGCCACAGGCGCGCAGCCGCCAACCATTTGGAGCGACACGCAGAACGTGAAGTGGAAAACCGAACTGCCCGGCCCTGGCACCTCCAGCCCCATCCTCGTCGGCGACCGCGTGTTCGTGACGTGCTGGACGGGCTACGGCGTGACGAAGGGCAAGAGCGCGTTAAGCCGCGAACTCGTCTGCGTGGACCGCGCGAGCGGTAAGGTGAAGTGGACGCGAGCGGTTGCCGGGGAAACCCAGGCTGACCACTACGACGGCTATCTGCCCGAGCACGGCTACGCCAGCCACACCCCGGCCAGCGATGGGGCAAGCGTCTTCGTTTACTTCGGTCGCGGCGGCGCGGCGGCCTTCGACCTCGACGGCAAACAGCTCTGGCATGTGAAACTCGGCGACGGCGCGAACCAGAAGAACTGGGGTTCCGCCGCCAGCCCCGTGCTCTACAAGGACACCGTCATCATCACCGCCTCCGAGGAAGCCCACGCCGTCGTCGCGCTCGACAAGAAGACGGGGAAGGAAGTCTGGCGTGCGCCCGGGGCTGCGCTCGAATACGTCTTCGGCACGCCGGCGTTCGCGGGCAGCGCGACGGTGCCTGAGCTGGTCTTCGCGTTGCCCGAGGAGCTGTGGGCGCTCAATCCCGATACCGGCAAACTCCGCTGGTTCGCCACGACCGGTCTGCCCGGCAACATCGCGCCGAGCGTCGTCGTGGGTGAAGGCGTCGTCTTCGCGTTCGGTGGTTTCCCGCAGCTTGGCGCGGTGGCGGTGAAGACCGGTGGCAAGGGCGACGTGAGCAATTCGCACCGGCTCTGGAGCACACGCGACAGCAGTTACGTCCCCACGCCCGTGTTGCACGAAGGCCGGCTCTACGTCGTGACCGACCAGGGCTTCGCGCTCTGCCTCGACGCGAAGACCGGCGAGCAGGTCTTCAAGGAGCGCCTCCCCGGCGCGAGCGCGACGGGCCGTGGCGGCAAGCCCTTTTACGCTTCCGCCGTGCTGGCGAACGGCAACCTCTACGCCGTGAGCCGGCGCAACGGGACGTTCGTCATCGAGGCCAAGCCGCAGTTCAAGCTGGTCGCGCAAAACTCCTTCGCTGCCGACGCCACGCAGTTTAACGCCACGTCCGCCGTCAGCGGCAAGGAGCTGTTCCTCCGCTCGGATAGATTTCTCTACTGCCTCGCAACGCCGTAACTCCACCGCTTATGAAACCCACGCTCCCGCTCCTCGCCACGCTCACCGTGTGCGCCACCGTATTCCAACTCACCGCGCAAGACCCGCAGCGGCCCCCTCAAGGCGGCCCCGGTCAGAAAGGTCCGGGTCAAAAGGGCGGCCCCGGCGGCCCCGGTGGACCGGGTGGCCAAGGCGGCAACTTCGGCGGGGGCGGGGGCGAGGCTTTCCGCCCACCACCACATCCGTTGGAGCTGGCCCTCGATACGAATGGCGACGGCATCATAGACGCGAAGGAGATCGCCAACGCCGTCGCTGCACTCAAGAAACTCGATAAGAACGGCGACGGGAGACTGACCGAGGACGAATACCGTCCCGCGCGTCCGCAGGGCGGGCCGGGCGGTGGCCAGGGTGGTTTCGGCGGCCAACGGGGCGGACCGGGGCAGGGCGGTGGGCCCGGCGGCCCCGGTGGACCGGGCGGCGAGCCGCGTCGCCCCGAGGGCCAACCGGGCGCGGGTGGAGGCCCGGCGGAGAAGCCCGGCGGCGATTCTGATTTCATCACGCGCCTCTTCCAGAACGACAAGAACAAGGATGGCAAGCTCACCAAGGACGAGCTGCCCGAGGCCATGCAGAGCCTCTTCGAGCGCGTGGACACCAACGGTGACGGGGTGATTGACCGCAAGGAGGCCGCGGCGTTTGCCGAGCGCATGAAGCAGCGCGGCGGCTCCCCGACTCCGGGCACCGACGGGAAGCGTCCGGCGCTGGAGAAATAAAATGTAGCGGCGCCCTGCGCGTGCCATGGTCGCAGCGCGGTGGTCACCGACCGCCACCAAAACAGTCCGTGCCAACCCCCGTCATCAGCCTCGCGCAAATGCGTGAGTGGGAGCGCGCGACGTGGGCGACCGGCGTGTCCGAAGCGTCGGTGATGCGCCGTGCCGGCGAAGCCGTGGCGCAAGTCGCGCGGCGGATGACCAAGTCTGGCGAGGCAATTCTCGTGTTGGCCGGCAAGGGGCACAATGGCGACGACGCTCGTTTCGCTGCTGAACAACTGCCCGATCGCGTGGTGCGGTTGGTGAACGTGACGGATGCGGCCAGTGCGGTGTCGCCGGTCGAGGGCTTCGCCGGCGCGCTCATCGTGGACGGGCTGTTCGGGATTGGGTTGAGCCGCCCGCTGGAGGGCGACTGGCTGCGGCTGGTGCAGGCGTTGAACCAGTCGCGCGTGCCCCTCCTCGCGGTGGACGTGCCCTCGGGCCTGGACGCAGACACCGGCGCGCCATTGGGCGACGCGGTTCGGGCGACGGTGACGCTGACGTTCGGGGCGATGAAGGCCGGGCTGTTGCTGCCGCCGGCCGCGCCGTTCACTGGCCGGCTCGAGGTGGCGGCGGACATCGGGCTGGTGGCGTGTCCGTTTCGGACGGAGTTGAACTGGACGTTGCCGGAGGATTTTGCGGGGTTCCCACCGCCGCGTCCGGCGGTCGGGCACAAGGGGACGTTCGGCCATCTGGCCATCATCGCAGGCAGCCAGGGCTATCACGGCGCAGCGGTGCTGGCGGCGCGCGGGGCGCTGCGGGCGATGCCGGGGCTGGTGAGCGTGTTCACGACGGAGCGCGTGTATCCGCTGGTCGCGGCGCAGCTCGCGCAGCCGATGGTGCATCCGTGGGGGAAGGGCGTGGCGTTGCCGAAGTCGTGTTCAGCGATCTTGCTGGGGCCGGGGCTCGCCGGCGTGGACGTGTCGCCGGCGTTGGTGCTGGAAACGGTCCGGCTGTGGTCGGAGTCGCCGCTGCCGGTCATTGCCGACGCGAGTGCGTTGAGCTGGCTGCCGCCGGGGCCGACGCCTGACGGCGCGGTGCGGGTGATCACGCCGCACCCGGGCGAGGCGGGGCGGATGTTGGGCATGACGGCGGCGGAGGTGCAGGCGGACCGCTCGGGGGCACTGCGGGCGCTGGCCCAGGATTGGGGGGCGGCGACGGTGGTGCTGAAGGGCCGGCACACGCTCATCGGGGCTGGTCAGGGTGACATTGGGGTGAACTCGTCCGGCAATTCCGGCCTGGCCCAGGGCGGCAGCGGTGACGTGCTGGCGGGCTATCTCGGTGGCTGGTTCGCGCAGCCGCGCCTGCGGGCGGACGCAGGGCGGGTCATCCGTCACGCGGTCTGGGCACACGGCCACACGGCGGACTGGCTGGCGGGGCGGCAGCGGGTGTGGGAGATGACGGACCTGGTTGAGTGGTTGGGCGAGTCCACCCGCGCAGCGCTGGGGCGCTGACGGCCACGGGAGCCTTCCCCGCCACCGCCGCGCCGGGTCGCGGGGCGGTCTTTTTACTCGCTTTTCGCCGGCGTGGCGGGAAGCTCGGTTAAACAGACGGCAGCTAGGCTGGGCAACACGCCGGACCGCGAAGTGGCCCCTTGCCGGTTACCTGAACAACCTTTGAACCGGCCGCAGCACGGCCACACGAGCACCGAGCATGGACGCTTCAACTGAGCCGAAGGCGAGCGAGGCCGACAAACAATCGCCCCCCCCGCCCAAACAGGAAATCCTCTGGCACAAGGCGCTGTTCTGGCACGCGCTGGGGTTCGTCACCATCGTCATGGTCTTGTGGGCCGACAAGTTGTTCGACCTCTGGCATCACCTCGGCGTGGGTGCCGAAAACCAGGAGGACTATCTGGAGGTTTCGGCGAAGTCCGGCGTGGTGATCCTGCTGTGGATGTTCTCAGCTTACAAAATCTACCTCATCGTCTCGCGCCTGAGCTACCTGGAGTCCTTCCTCCATGTCTGTGCGTGGTGTCGGAAGATCGAGGCGGAGAACAAGTGGCTGACGATTGAACAGCACTTCGCCCGAAAGACGGGTGTGAAGGCATCGCACGGCATCTGCCCGGAGTGCGCCAAGAAGCTGGAGGCGGAGTATACGCAGCCGTCGAGCTGAGGAAGACCCGCTACCAGACGGAGCAAATTATACGGAGCGCAGGAGGGCAGGAGGAAGGCACTGGCGGCTTGGGGTAGATTCTTCCTGCCTTCCTGCCCTTCTTATAAAAACTCCTCCCCCGTCATCATTGGTTCAGCCCATCTCCACGGGCAGGAAGACGGTGAAGGTCGTTCCCCGGCCCGGCTCGCTCTGCACCTGGAGGCCGCCCTTCGCCTCGGTCACCAATCGCCGCGCGATGGCCAGCCCCAGTCCCGTGCCTTCGCCCGGGGCCTTGGTCGTGAAGTAACTCTCGAAAATCTTGGGCAGGATGGCCTCGGGGATGCCCGGCCCGGTGTCGCTCACGCGGACGGCGATCATGGGTGGTTCGTTGGCGAAGGTCTCGTGGTTGATGAACACACTCCGGGCGGAATCAACGAGCGTCGCCGGGGGCAGTGCGTCGCCGTGATACGCGCCGGACACCTCGACTTGCAGCGGCGTGGTGGCGGCTTGGAAGGCGTTCGTGATGAGGTTCAGCAGCACTTGGATCAGGTCGGTTCCATTCATGCGGAGCGCTAGGTCGGCGGGCATGAGCTGGACGGAGAGCTGGTGATGCCGGGCGTCGGGATGCGCGCGGAGCAGCTCCCGCACGTCGGCCAGCACCTCGTTGAGCCGCACGGCTTGGTGCTGGGTGGAGCGCTCCCGGGCGTAGTTGAGGTAGCGCCGTGAAATCTCCATGCAGCGCCCGACCTGCTGGTTCACGCGCGCGAGCTGATCCTTGACGGAATAGGTCGCGTCGCCGCGCGTCGCCTCCAGGTCCGCGCTGACCATCTGGAGCATCGCGGAGACGGCGGTGAGCGGGTTGCCGATGTCGTGCATGACGCTGGCGTAAATCTCGTTCTGCGAGCGCGCCAGCTCACCCTGCAACTGCAAATTGCGCAGCTCCTCCTGCAACGCCTGGACGCGCTGCGCGCCCTCGCTCATCGCCTCGGCCAGCGCGCGGCGTTGGATCGCGTTGGCGACCGCGTCGCGGATGACGGTGATTTCAAACGGCTTGGTCAGGTAGTCGCACGCGCCGTGGCGCAGCGCCTGGCGGGCCGTTTCCAACGTCTCGTAAGCGGTGAGCATCACCACCTCGATCTTTGGGTCCAGCGCCTTGAGCTGGCCGAGCAACTCCGTGCCGGACATGCCGGTCATGCGGATGTCCAGCACGGCGGCGTCCACGCGCCGGCTCCGCGCGATTTCCAGCGCCTTGCCCCCGCTGTCCGCGAGCACCACGTCGTAAAGGCTCTTGAACACGACGCGCAGCGATTGGCGCGGCCCTTCCTCGTCATCCACGATGAGGAGCGTCGGGCGCGGCGCGGCGGCTTCAGCCGGGGCCGGTGACCGCAGCGGTGAGGGCGTGGCTGGGGCAGGGGCAGGGGTGGTATCCATGGGCGGTGGCGGGTGGGGGTGGAGCTGCGGGCGGAAAAGTCAGCGTGTGGCCGGCGACTCTACGACTGGGTCCCCACCCCGCTTGATAAGCCACCGCCCAGCTTCCGCAGGGTTGCTGGCGACTGACTCCAAGAGTGAAATTGACACCCGTCGGATCAGGGCCGCAGACCGAAGGCTTGTCCACTGCCGCGGCGGCGGTCATCCGGCCGGTGCCCGGACCCAACCCGCTCAACCCTGCCAGCCTACCCTGGCTGTTGCTGCTGCGTGGAAACACGCTCGCGAGTGTCCGTCAGAACGCGCAGACCCGGCAAGCAGGATTTGAGAAATGGATTCGCTGGCCGCGAATTTGGCTGACTGGCCGCCGCGTTCGTGCGAGGAACTTCCCCCGCGCCCCGCAAACGCTTGCCGCGCGCGCGCTCACATGGAACTGGAACCCAAACATCCGCCCGCGCACCCGCCGAGCGAAGAGACCACCAGCACCTTCCGCCTGCTGCGGGCGGCGGCTCCCGGCGGACTCTCGGCGGACCAGGCCAGCCAGCTCGAACGCGTCCAGAGCGACTCCTCCAGCCAGCAGGCGGCCATCCTCGTCGTGGACGACGACGACCCCATGCGCACGGTGCTCATGCTCACGCTTCGCGCGCTCGGCTACCAGAACCTGGCCGAGGCCGCCGACGGGGAAGCCGCGCTCGCCCTCCTGCGCGAACGCGAGTTTGACCTGCTCGTCTCCGACATCCAGATGCCCGGCCTGGACGGCTTCGGCCTCCTCGCGGCCATCAAGAGCGACCCCTTCCTCCGCCACTTGCCCGTCATCGTCGCCTCCGGCATGAACGAGCTGGCCGCCGTCGCCCGCTGCATCGAGCTCGGCGCGGAAGACTTCCTGCCCAAGCCCGTCAACGCCACCATCCTCCGCGCCCGCGTCACCGCCTCGCTGGAGCGCAAGCGCCTGCGGGACCTGGACCGGCTCCGGGTCATCCAGCTCCAGCAGGAGAAGCAACTGCTCGAAATCGAACGGGAGAAATCCGAGCGCCTCCTCCTCAACATCCTGCCCCCGTGCATCGCCGAGCGGCTCAAGGCCGGGGAGCGCAACATCGCCGAACGCTTCGCCGAGGTCACCGTCCTCTTCGCCGATGTCGTCGGCTTCACCGCGCTGGCCAATGAAACGGACCCCGACGATCTCGTCACCCTGCTCAACGAATTGTTCTCCCGCTTCGACCGCCTCACCGAGCAGCACGGGCTGGAGAAGATCAAGACCATCGGCGACAGCTACCTCGTCGTCGGCGGCCTG
>JAYTIO010000182.1:0-4041 GCA_043731805.1 Pedosphaera sp.
CGCCGCGCTGAGGCGGTAGGCCGAATGCGTCGCGCGGATCTGGCTGATGATGACCTCGTCGCTGACGCCCGACTGCGCCATGGCCTTGATGTCGGCGACGCCCAACGGCTGGCCCTGGTCAATGCGCGTGTAGGTCTGCGGTGCCTGCGCGCGCAACCGCTCCCGCGCGTCCGCGTCCAGCGAATGGCCGATCAAGCCGCCGGCGATTGCGCCGATGGCCCCGCCCAAGAGTGCGGCTCCGGGGCGATGTCCGATCAGGGCGCCCGAAGTTGCGCCAATCGCGCCGCCCATCAAGGCGCCCGAACCCGCGCGATCAGGCCGTCCGTCAGGGGTGTAACAACCGGTTGCCGTCACCGCCACCAGTGTCATTAAAATCGAGGTTGGATAGTTCATTTTCATGGTTCTTGGACAATCGGTCCGGCGCGAAGGTTCAAACACATACTCGCCGTAAGTCACGAGAATTCAGGGGGAGAAAGGAACGCTTCAGCAAGTTTACCGCTTTCCCCGAGCCGCATCTACTTCTTCGGCTTGAGGCTGGCCTTCGCCTCCTCCAAGCGCTCCTTCACGCGCGCTAGCTCCGGCGAGGGCGGCAATAGGGCGGCGAGTTCCTGCCAGGCGGCGAGCGCGGGGACTTCGCGGGTCAGCTTCGTGAGCGCTTCGGCGCGGGCCAGGAGCAGGCGGATGCGCTGCTGTGGCGTGGGTTGGTTCGCGAGCGCCTTGTCCCAAGCTTCCAGGGCGAGGGCGGGTTGCTCCAGCTTGAGTTGCAGGTCGCCGAGCTTTTCCAAGAGCACGGGGCTGGACTTGGTTTCGGCTTGGTCGTTGAGGTAGCCGACCATCTCGGCGGCGGAGGTGCCTTGGGCGAGGTTTAGGTTCACCACGCGCAGGTGCGACCACGCGACGAGCGGGCTGCGGCGCTTGAGCAAGTCCGCGTGCAACTCTGCCGGGTGCCGACCGAACGGGCGGTAGAGCGGGTCGCCCACGACGGTGGTCTGCCACGAGAGCGAACCTTGCGCCGCATAAGCCGCCTCGCCAAACGTCCAGCCCGCCGCCGTGAGTCGGTGGAAGAAGATGCCGAGGTCCGGCGTGCCGGCGAGGAAGGGTTCTTCCACGCAGCCCATTGTGGCGGTCGCGCCCTTCGCGAGCAGTGGGCCACACCAGTTCTTGTCCGCCGAGCGCAGCGTGTGCGCGCTAAAAGAGTGGAGGTGATACGCCACGGCGCCGGGCAGGAACTCGACCTTCTCGCGCGTGAACGGGCCGGAGACGTTGCCGTCATACCAGCCCGCGTAGAGGCCGACCTGACTGAGGGGAAAGCCGACGGAGAAGGTCGGTGCGGTGTCGTCCAGCGTGGTCTCGAAGCCGAAGCGGCGGACGGTCTCGGCGGCCTTGCGAATCCACTCGTCGCCGGTCAGGTAGGGGCCTTCGCGCAGGCCGCGGGCATCGAAGTAGGCGCGTCCCCAGAGACCGTCGCGCTCGGCTTCGCGGGCTTTGTCCACCAAGCCCCGCGCGCTGGCGACTGTCGGGCCGTCGAGCCGTGCGACGAGGAGGAGGCCGTTGGTGGGATGGAGTGCGGCGGGGTTGGTGGCGGCGTAGTGGCGGCTCGGCACGACGCTGGTGAGCGGGTGACGGCCTGCCGCGAGCGGGAGCAAGGCGAGTTCACTGTCCACGGCGGCGTCGTTGCGGCGGAGTTCGGGCGGGAGTTGGTCGGCGTTGGGTTCGGTGAGCGCTGGGTCGCGGATGATTTTCAGCGGCACGCCGTAGCAGAGGACGGCGTAGCGGATTTGGGATTCCGTGACGGCGGGCGGGTTGGTTGGTTGGAACTCACGGCTGGCGGCGTCGGCGCGGAGTTTCCAGAGGCCGCGCTCCGTCAGCGCCTTGAGCAGCGGCTCCTGCAACAGCTCGCGGAATTCCTGGCGCGTCATCGCCTCGCCCACCGGCAGCGGCAGGCCGATGACTTGGTTCGCCGGCACGCCGCGCGCGGTGAAGTAGTGGGCGGCGACGGCCTTGGAGTCTTCGACGGAGCTGTTGTAGAGGACGATGGCGGAGTCGCCCAAACCGGCCGCGCGGCAAAGCAAAGGCGCGAGACAGGCGATGGCGAGCAGGGTTCTCATTTCAAGCAGTGAGTTCGACTCTCAATCCATCCCACGCCAGCGCCACGCTCGGGGGCAGCTCGGCTTGATCCAAGTCGTGGTCATACCAGTCGGTCAGATGCGTGAGGTAGGTCTGGCCGGCGTTGATGCGGCGGGCGGCGGTGAGGGCTTCATCGAGGCTCATGTGCGTCCAGTGCGGCGTCTTGCGGAGCGCGTCGAGCACGACGATTTCCACGCCGCGAATCTGGGCGATGACTTCGTCGGGCACTTCTTTGCAGTCGCTGCAATAGGCCAACCGCTTGCGCCCGCCCTGCTCGAAGAGGAAGCCGTGGCAGGGCGTTTTCCCGTGCGGCAAGGGCAGGGGAGTGATGCGGAGGTCGCCGATTTCAAAGGGGCCGTTGAACTCACGCGGGGCCGGGATGAAGTAGCCTTCCGCGTGCGGGCCGTCGTGGAAGGCGTAGAGGAAGATGCGGCGCAGATGCTCCATCGTGGCCGCGCTGGCGTGGATGGGTAGGGGCTTTTCGCCCGCGACTTGGCAGAAGCGGCGGCAGTCGTCCATGCCCATGATGTGGTCGGCGTGCGCGTGCGTGACGAGCACGGCGTCGAGGCGGGTGACGCGCTCGCGGAGACATTGGAGGCGGAACTCGGGTGAGGTGTCCACGACGAGGCGAGTGGTGGGCGTCTCGACGTAGATGGAGGGCCGGGTGCGGTGGTTCTTCGGGTTGGCGAGGAAGGCGGGTGGGTAGTCCTTGGCGATGCACGGCACGCCGTTGGAAGTGCCGGTGCCGAGGAAAATGAGCTTGAAGGACATCGCGCCACGAGGTTGACCGGAGGTCAGCAGCAAGTCAAAGGCGGGCAGCCGGATGGGGAGCAAGACACGCCGATTTGTCAGAAAGATTGGGGCGGAAAGATAAAGGGCAGGAAGAGGTTGTCTTCCTGCCCCAAATCTTTCTGACCCCATCAGGGAAGCGGTCCGGGAGTTGGTGCTGCCGGCGCGGTTTACTTCTTCCCCTTCTTCGGGCCACGGCCTTTGAAGGTGAGTTCGGCGACGCCGGACTTGTCGAGGTCGCCGAAGCCGGTCTTCACCATTTTGGTGAACTGGCCATAAGCAGCCTTCGCCAGCGGGAGGTCGAGCTTCGCGTCCTTGGCCACGGAGAGGGCGATGCCGGAATCCTTCGCGGCGTGCGCACCGCTGAAGAAGCAGGCGTGGTCGCGGTTCACCATGTCCTCGCCGTCGGTGGCGAGCACGCGGCTATTCGCGCCGGTCTGGCTGAAAACTTCCATGACGGTCTTGAGGTCGAGGCCGAGCGAGTGGGCGAGGCCGAGGCCCTCGGCGAGGCCGGCGGTGTTGATGTTCATCACCATGTTGACGAGCGCCTTGAGCTGCGCGGCCTTGCCGGCGGTGCCGATGTAGCGGAGGAGCTTGCCTTCGTCGGAGAGCTTCACGAGCAGCTCTTTGACTTGGTTGAAGGTCGCTTCCTCGCCGCCGCACATGAGGTAGAGGGTGCCGGCGCGCGCTTGGTTAATGCTGGAGGCCATGCAGGCTTCGAGCGTCGCGGCCTTGGCCTTCTTGGCGAGCTTGGCGACTTCGACATGGACCTTGGGCGTGATGGTAGCGCAGTTGATGAAGACCTTGCCGGCCGCGCCCTGGAGGAGGTTGTCGCGCTTGTTCGTGAAGATGTTGCGCATCGCGGCGTCGTCGGTGACGACGGTGATGATGACGTCGGCCAGCGCGGTCACGCGGGCGAGTGAGGAACAGGCTTCGCAGCCGATTTCCTGCGCGAGCGCCTGCGCGGAAGCGGCACGCATATCATAGACAGCGGTGACGGGATACCCGACTTCCTTGAGGCGACGAGCCATGTTCGCGCCCATGCGACCGACTCCGACGAATCCGATTTTCTCTGGCATAAGTAGTTTGAGTTCGTTGCCGCGCGGGGCGGCGGGTGAAACTGCT
>JAYTIO010000183.1:0-1882 GCA_043731805.1 Pedosphaera sp.
GACCAGTCGTAGTCGCCGTAGGTGCCGAACTGCGCCTGTTCGATGACGCGCTTGAGTTGGTCGGCGTTGAGGCGTTTGAAGATGGGGATCTCGCGCAAGTGCGTGGCCAGCGTGCGCTCGCGGTAGATGCGATCAATGTGATTGCGCAGGCGATCATCGAAGCGCAGCAAGTCCCGCAGACCCTGCCAGCGGACTTCGAGCAGTTCGGTCTCGTCGCCCACGGCAAAGATCGTCGCGGTGCGCGCGCTGCGGCTCAGGGCGGCGATCTCCCCGAAGAAGTCGCCCGGCGACATCGTGGCGGTCTTGTGCTCGTCGAGGATGCGCGGCACGTCCTGGAGGAAGACGCCTTTCTGCTGGCCGCTCACTTTGACGCCCGCGTCCTGCTCCAGCTCGGCGGGCGTGCGGACTTCGGGGTCGCGCGGGTTGGTCCAGAGTTGGGCGACGATTTGAAAGAGGGATTTGTATTGGGACTTGCGCCGGCCCAAGAGCGAGACGGGCAGGCCGGGCTGCAACACCACGCGCGCGTGGCCGGACAGGACGAGGAAGGCCGACGAGCCGTAGTCGCCCGCGCGGACGATGATCTCACCGTTCTTGAAGCGCCGGATGCGGGCGTCGTTCTTGAGGATGCCGCGCAGCGGGGTGCGCTTGGAGAACTTCGCCACGTCCATCTCGCTGAAGGGGCGGATTTCCAACAGGCGGTTCACGTCCGCCTCCGTCATGTCCGGATCGAACGAGCTATCCCAGCGCTCGGGCTTATCAATGACGAAGTGAACCGTTTCCATGCGCGTCAGGCGTCGAGCACGAGGTCGCCAGTCGGGCGGCAGATGCAGGTGAGGCACGAGCCACCCTCGGGCGCGGCGTCGGGCTTTTTCAGGTAGTCCACGGTGCCGGACTTGATGGCGACGGAGCACATGCCGCAGCCGCCCGCACGGCAGCCGGACTCGATGCGCAGGCCGTGCTCCAAGGCGAAGTCCAGCAGGTTGGCTTGGGCCGGGTTCCAGTCCAGTTCCTTGCCGGACTTGGCGAAGGTGACTTTGCACGCGGGCCCGGCGGCAACGGCGGCGGACGTGGCGGGCGCGACCTTTTTCTTCACCGTGGCCGGGCCGAAGGCTTCGTAGTGAATGTCCTTCTCCGGGACGCCCCAGGCTTCGAGGCCGTCGTTGAGCGTCTTCATGAACGCGCCGTTGCCGCACATGAAGAACTCGTAGTTGTTTGACGGGAGCTTTTCCTTGAGCAGGTCAACGGTGACGCGGCCTTCGTGGTGATAGTTCTCGCCCTTCACGTCGGTCTTGGCGGGTCGGCTGTAACAGATGACCACGCGGACATGGTCGTGCGCCCTCAACTTCTCTAAATCCTCGCGCAGCATATGCTCGCCCGCGCTGCGGCAGCCGAAGAAGAGCCACACCTCGCGCCCCGAGCGGCTTTCGGCCACGGCCTTGGCCATGCTCAACATCGGCGTCAGGCCCACGCCGCCCGCGAGCAGGCAGACGGACGTGGTCTTCGCCATGTCGAGGTAGAAGTGCCCCGCCGGGGCCTTCACGTTGAGGAGGTCGCCTTCCTTGACGTGGTCGCTGAAGAAGCCGGAGGCGAGGCCGGGCGGGATGCCGGGCTTGTCCGACGGGGCCGGCTCGCGCTTGATGGTGACGCGGTAGCAGTCCGGGCGCGTCGGGCTGTCCGAGAGCGAGTAGCAGCGGACGAGCGGCTTGTCGCGGCCCGGGATGTCGAGGCTGAAGGTGAGATACTGGCCGGGCTTGAAGGGCGGCAGCGGCTTGCGGTCGTGCGGCACGAGGTAGAAGGAGTTCACGTCCTCACACTCGGTGGACTTCTGCGTGACCTTGAACTTGCGGTAGCCGTTCCAGCCTTGGGTGACTTCCAGTGCTTC
>JAYTIO010000184.1:0-2589 GCA_043731805.1 Pedosphaera sp.
TGAAGGTGTGCTCGCGGTTGGATTTGTTCCAGACGGGCACGACGGCGACGCCCGCCGCGTCCGTCTGAAACGGCTCGGCGATCCCCGCGATGGTCACGGTGCCGATGAGTTCGGGGTGCTTGGCCAAGAAGCGCTCAACGTAGCGCTCTTCGGGCGGCTTGCCGATGCTGTCGGCGACATCAATGGTGAAGAAGTCGGAGCAGGGGAGAAATTTGTCCACCGTCTCCAGACGGATGTGGTCGGCGTCCACATGCCAACCAGCGGTCCAGTTGAGGGCTTTCACGGCCGCCTGCGCGGCGTCGAAGACGCTCTGCGGGTGGGAGCCGATGAAGGTGTGCTCGCGGTTGGATTTGTTCCAGACGGGCACGACGGCGACGCCCTGCGCGGCGGCGAGCTGAAAGGCGTGGAGTTGGGCCTTGGCCTGGTGGGCGAAACGGTCGCCCACGCCGATGGTGAATTTTTCGAGTGTCAACATGAGGGCGGAGAGTGCGGGCAAGGCGACTGGGGATGAAGTCCAAAGTGTCGTGACCGCCCCGGTTTTTCCTCGCCCGGCCCGAAGGGCTTCGCCAGTGTCCCGGCCCGAATCCGATGATTATTCACAAGCTGATTTACGGCTTCCTGAAGGCGCAGGGCGGCAGCCCGGAGTTTTACCAACTCCAGGCGCGCGATGCCATCGAGTGGATGCAGCGCCAAGGCGTGAAGTTCGAGCCGACGACGACCGTGCTGGACCTCGGGTGCGGCTTCGGCGACGTGGGCGGCGAGGTGGCGAAGACCGGCGCGCAAGTCACCTTGTCGGACGACGAGAGCTACGTGCTCCCGGCGAACGCGGCCTTGCCCTTCCGCAAGTTCAACATCGACCGCGACGACTTCGGCACGCTGGGCCAATACGACTTGGTCATCTGCTCCAACGTCCTCGAACACCTCCCGCGTCCCGACCGCTTGCTCGCTGCCGTGCCGTTGCTACTAAAGCCCGGCGGGCGTTGCTACCTAAGCTGGACCAACTGGCTCTCGCCGTGGGGCGGACACGAGTTCTCACCGTTCCACTACCTCGGCGTGGAGCGCGGCGTGCGCGCGTGGGAGCGCGTGACGGGCAAAACACGGCTGCACACTCCGGGGCAGAACCTCTTCTACACCTCCATCGGCCAGACCCTGCGGACGCTGCGGGCGAACCCCGCGCTGTGCATCGAGCGCCTCGCGCCGCGCTACTACCCGGAGTTCGCCTTCCTCGTTCACGTCCCGGTCGTGCGAGAGTTTCTCACATGGAACTGCGCCATGCTGATTGCGCCCGCAGACAAAGCCGTCCGCTGAATCGCGCCCCCTCTATCGCAGTCCGAACTCGCCTTAACTGACAATGCCGTGACCAGCGGAAACGAATCGCCCAGCCAACCTCCCAGGGAATGCCCGAAGCCCGAGTTGTGCGCGCTCGACTCGGTCCTCCCCGGCGTCTCCGTCCGCATCAAGCAGCTCAACGGCTCGGCGGAAATGACCAGCCGGCTGCGCGAGATGGGCTTCTGCGAGGAGCAACGCATCAAGCTCCTGATGAACCACACGAACATCATCTGTCAGGTCTGCAACGCCCGCCTCGGCATCAGCTCACAGCTCGCCAAGACCATCATGGTCGAGCCAATCCCCGCGCCCGCCGCCAAGCCCAAGCCGACCTGACGCTTGCGCAAGCCACCGGAAACAAATCGCAAGCCACCGCACGCGAATCCTCCGGCCACCGCCCAGTCTCTGCCCATGTAGAAACGTTTCACTGCCACCGCCATGCCCGACGCCTCCCTCCAACCGCTCACGTCCCTCGCCCTCGGCGCGACCGCCAAGGTCGCGGCCATCAACGTCCCGCCCGCCGACAAGTCGCGGCTCATGGAAATGGGCCTGCTCGTCGGCACGCAAGTCGAGCTCGTGCGCTTCGCCCCACTCGGCGACCCGGTGGAAATCAAGGTGCGCGGCTACAACCTCACGCTGCGCAAGCACGAAGCGGAGCTGATTCTGGTGAAGGCCAAATGAGCACGCCTCTTTTCAACGCAAAGGCGCAAAGGCGCAAAGGCGCAGAGTTTGAAGCCTGCCGGCCTCGCCCCTTTGCTGCGCTTAACTCCCTTTCCTTGCGTCTTCGCGGCCTTGCGTCCTTGCGTTAATTCCAATGCCCGACTCTCCCCAACTCTACGTCGCGCTGACGGGTAACCCGAACTGCGGCAAGACTACACTCTTCAACGCGCTGACCGGCCTCCGCGCCAAGGTCGGCAACTACGCGGGCGTTACCGTCGAGCGCAAGGAAGGCGCGCTCAAGGGCGCGGAGGGCATCACCATCCTCGACCTGCCGGGCACTTACAGCCTCAGCCCCAAGTCACTCGATGAAGAGGTCTCGCGCGACATCCTCTTCCACCGCCTCGACGACGTGCCCGCACCGGCGTTGGTCGTCGTGGTCGTGGACGCGTCGAACTTGGAGCGCAACCTCTACTACGCCACGCAGGTCATCGAGCTGGGTCATCCAACTTTCCTCGCGTTGAACATGGTGGATGTCGCCCGCGAAAACGGTCACGAGATTGATCTCGACGGCTTGTCCGCCGCGCTCGGCGTGCCGGTGTTCCC